>DATDFL010000213.1:0-20183 GCA_036522595.1 Gaiellaceae bacterium | reverse complement strand
AGCTGACCCGCCTGCCGTTCGTCACGCGCAAGGTGCCGAAGCTCCCGCCGGAGCCGATCAAGCGCCTCGGCGGCGGCCTCGTGCGCGCCTCGATCCTCGCCTGCGAGGAGGCGGAGCAGGCGGGGCGGACGCCACCGCTGCCCGCGCGCGCCGGCGCCGCGCTCCCTCGACTGCTGGGCCTGCGAATCGGTACGCGTTGAAAATCTCCCTCGTCTGAGGGATGGGTGAGGACGGCGCAGCCCCGATGGTGAACCCGAGCTATACAACGAGATCCGAAGAGCTCAGCGGCCGGGCTCCTCCCTCACTGAATGCCCGCCGACCGCAAAATTCTCGCAGCCGCCTTCGCCGCCATCCTGATGCTCAGCGCCGGTCCGGCGCGCGCGGCACTCGACCGGCCGACTCAGACCGCTCCGGCAAACGGCGCGGTGAGCCAGTTCCTTCCGTCCTTCGCGTGGACGCCGGTGAGCGGCGCGGACAAGTACGAGTTCCAGATCGCCGCCGACCCGGGGATGAACTCGCCGGTACTCGGCGAGGGCAAGGACGACTACTTCACCCGTAACACGCGCGCGACGCTGCTGAAGACGGTCCCGAACGGGACGTACTACTGGCGCGTGCGCTCGGTCGGGCCCGACGGCTCGGTCTCCGCGTGGACGACGCCGCGGTCGTTCACGAAGAACTGGACGCTGCAGCCGGTGGCGCAGACGCCGACCGAGGGACAGACGCTGAGCTTCCCGAACAACCCGGTCGTGCTCCGCTGGTCCGGGGTGCCCGGCGCCGCCCAGTACCTCGTCTCGGTCGCCAGCGACCCGGCCCTCGGCTCGCTGGTCTTCAAGTACTCGAACCAGGACGACTCGCACGGCCCGCCGAACGTCGCCGCCACCAATGCGGCGATCTCCAACTCGCTCTCGCCCGGGACGTACTACTGGGCGGTTCAGCCCGTCGACTCCGAGGGGCACAAGGGAGTCTCGACCCCGGTCGCCTCGTTCGGCTGGGTCTGGCCGTCGACCACGACGCCGGTCGTCACCGACCTCGACTCGAGCGACGAGGTCTTCGACCCGAAGTTCTCCTGGAACCCGGTTCCCGGCGCGGTCGAGTACGAGGTCGAGGTGAACCCGTCCGCCGACTTCGCCCCGGGCTCGAAGGTGTGCTGCACGGGCACGACGATCGCGACCTCGCTCTCGCCGACGAAGGTCTTCAAAGACGACACGTACCACTGGCGCGTCCGCGCGATCGACCCGGACGGCAACGCGGGCGTCTGGAACGTCGGCCAGACCTTCCAGAAGACGTTCGACAACGTCCCGCCGGTCACGGCTCCGAGCGTCAAGAACCTGCACATGCGCGACAACGTCAACGATCCGGGCACCGACCTCGACTCCGGCACGCCGGGCTACCAGACGCAGGTCCCGATCGTGACGTGGGATCCGGTCCACGGCGCCTCGAGCTACGAGGTCGACGTCGCGCCGTACCAGTCCAACGTCTGCAACTGGAGCGCGCCTGCGAACACGCCGCACTGGCGCAAGGACACGGCGGTCCCGGCCTGGACGCCGCTCGGCGATTCGTGGAACAACGTCAAGCCGTACTCCGACCCGCTGTCGGTCGCGAACGACGGCTCGATCCAGCTCCAGCCCGGCTCGTACTGCGTCCGCGTCCGCGCGCGAACCGACCGCGACACGAACAACCAGGACGTCTACGGCGACTACACGTACCTCGACGACGGCACCGGCAACGGCACGGCGTTCGAGTGGACGGGCTATCCGACTCCGGTCTCTGCCGGTTGCAACGGCGGCTATCTCTGCGCGAACGACTATCTGGCGCCGATCACGGGCAGCCTGAACCGCCACACGCCGTACTTCACCTGGAACGAGGTCGCCAACGCGCAGAGCTACTTCGTGCTCGTCGCCAAGGACGCGAACTTCACTGCGATCGTCGACTACGGCTTCACGCACATCCCTGCGTACGCGCCGCGAACCGCCTCCGCCGTTCGCACCTACACGGACGAGACGACCTCGTACTACTGGGCGGTTCTGCCCGCGCAGAGCTACGACGGCGGGCTGGCGCTCGGCAACCCGCTCCTCGCGAACGCCGGCAACTTCCAGAAGCAGTCGCTGCCGCCGAACCTCGTCTCGCCGGCCGCGGGCCAGCTCTTCTACGACCAGCCGACCTTCCGCTGGACGCCGACCGACGGCGCGCGCCGCTACCGCTTCCAGGTCGCCTCCGACGCCAGCTTCAGCAACCTGCTGG
This sequence comes from Gaiellaceae bacterium, assembly GCA_036522595.1. Lineage (GTDB taxonomy): Bacteria > Actinomycetota > Thermoleophilia > Gaiellales > Gaiellaceae > AC-32. The sequence continues at coordinate 17,942 of DATDFL010000213.1, read as the reverse complement.
ACGACACTCCCGTCGACGGCACCTCGTACTCGAGCAACACGACCTACCCGGCCGACACGGTCCTCTACTGGCGCGTCCGCGCCGACGACGAGAACCTGACCGGCCTGACCTGGTCGGCGACGGGCATGTTCCAGAAGAAGCTCGCCGCGCCGGTCCCGAGCGCGCAGAACCCGGCCTCGGGCGACATGCTCCCGGTCTGGGCGTGGTCGCCGGTGCAGGGCGCGTCGTCCTACGACCTGGCGATCGACGGGCCGGACGGCAACAACCACTACTTCACGGGCTTCCGCACGCCGGTCGCGTCCTTCATCAAGATGACCGGCACGGGCGTCTTCAGCTGGCGCGTACGGGCCGAGTTCCCGAGCGCGAGCGGCCTCGACACGCCGGGCCCGTATTCGACCACGCAGACCTTCACTCGCACGATCGGCGAGCCGATCAACCTCCACACTGACAGCGCGCTCGATCACGTGCTCCTCAGCTGGGACCCGCGCCTCGGCGCCAGCACGTACAAGGTGCAGGTCAGCTCGGACCCGAGCTTCAGCCACCGCATCGAAGACCAGTCGACCGACAACGCCAGCTACGCGCCGCTCATGACGCAGAGCGGCTATGCGGCCGGCGGCACGCTCTACTGGCGCGTGGCGGCCGTGGACGAGGATCGCAACCAGGGCGACTGGTCGCAGGTGCAGACGATCCAGCTCCAGCCGCGGCTGCGCCTCTCGGTGTCCGGGTCGATGAAGCACGGCCGCAAGGGCCGCCTCACCATTCACGTCTCGACGTACACCGGCAAGCCGATGGCCCGCGTCCGCGTCCGCGTCACCGGCAAGGGCTTCAAGGCCAGGGCTGGACGCACGGATGCGAAGGGCAAGCTCGTCTTCACGCTGAAGCCGAAGCGCAAGGGCAAGTTGACGATCAGCGCGACGAAGCCCGGCTACCAGGCGTCGTACGCGACGGTCAGAGTCCGATGAGGACGGCGAGGTCACGCGGGCGCCAGAGCCCGGCCGGCCGCCCGGCGTCCGCTTCGCCGCAGTCGCGGCAAGGCGAGCGGAAGGTCTGGCAGGTCTTCGAGTACCGCCGCCCGCTCGCCCCGGCGCGGCCTCGCTTCACGATCTAGACGCGCTCAAGCTCCGCGACTGTGCCCATCCGTTCGAGCCATGGCGCGGCCTTGAGCCGCTCGAAGGTCTCCCGCGCTTCGCGTAGCAGTGGCTCCGCGTCCTCCGGCCGACCGCTCTGCACGAGCCACTCGCCGTGCTCGAGCAGCACGACCGCGAGGTAGAAGCGGGCGCTGATCTCGCGGAGGATCTCCGCAGCCGCCCTGAACCGCTCCTCCGCGAGCCTGTCGTCCCCCGAACGCGCCGCCAGCAGCGCCTCGAACCGCCTGACCTGCCCGACGCCGAATGGGAGCTGATCCGCCGGCCGTCGCTGCCGGTACTCCTCGAGGCGCCGCGCGACCGAATCGAAATCGCCGAGCTCGTACGCCGTCTCGAGCGAGTCGACCAGCGCGAGCCGGCTCATCGGATGTTCGAAGCCGAGCTCCACCTGCATCGCCAGCACTTCGTCCGCCTTCGCCAGGGCATCCGCAAGACGGCCTTCCGCCCGCGCGCGGGCAGCAAGCGCAAGGGCGTGACCGGCGGTGTCCTGGACCTCCGCGGAAGGCTCGGGCAGCTGGTCGAACAACCACCGAAGGCGGTCGGGCCGGCCGGTGTTGAGGTACAGGTGCGGAAGGGTCGTCTGCAGGTCGAGGCGGGCGCGAGTGCCGGCCTCGAGGCGCTCGACGATCTGCTCGTCGCTGGCCTCGACCTCGTCCCAGTTGCCCAGGAGGTAGCTCGTCCCCTCGAGGTGACCGATGCTCGACCACACCCAGCCTCGATCTCCACGCCGCTGTGCCAGTTCGAGCCCCTGGCGGTCGATTTCCTGCGACTCCTCGTACCGGTCCTCCCCCGCGATGTGGTACGAGAGGTTGAACAGGGCCCGGAACGTCGACTCCTGGATCCCGTGCTCCTGGGCGAGCCAGAGCGAGTGCCTGAGGAGGGCCTCCGACTCCTGTCTCCGGCCCTGGTTGATCAGGAGGAGGTTCTTGGTGTTCAGCGCCTCCGCGAGCACCCCGGGCAGGAACAGCGACTCGGCGATCTCGAGCGCGAACTCGAGGGGCTCGACCGCCGCGTCGGGGTTGCCGATGAACCAGTGGATGCGGGCCAGCTGCGCGGCGAGCATCGCCAGGTCCTCGTCCGGCTCGTCGTTCCGCAGGATCTCGAACGAGCGGGCCATGCGCTCCGCAGCGGTGTCGATCTGGCCCTCGTCCCAGAGGACCGACGCGAGCTTGGCCTCGACGCGGGCCGCGGCGTGGGGGAGATCCTGGGCGGTGAACAGCGAGATCGCCTGCTCGAACAGCTTCACGCCGTCTCCGAACCGGCCGCTGTTTTCGGCCATCGTGCCGGCCTGCTCGAGCAGCTCGGCCTGCGCCGTCGGCTCCTCGGCTAGCTCGGCGGCCTGCTCGAAGTAGCTCTGGGCCTGGGCGGTCGCCGCCACCGACGCTGCCCTTCGCGCTGCCCGGACGAGCGCCTCGCGCGCGGCCGCCCGGATCTCGCCTGCGTCGGGCGCATTGGGGTCTGCGCGGTACGCGTCGAGATAGTGGGCGGCGGTCACCTCGACGATCTCGGCATCGTCCGATCCCCAGTTCTCCTCGAAGTACCGGGCGGCAGCGAGATGGCGGGCCTTCTGCTCCTTGCGCGAAAGCGTGTCGTGCGCGATTCGCTGAACGAGCGCCTGCAGGAAGTTGTAGTTGCCGCGTTCCGGAGAACGGGGGTCGGCCTGCAGCGTCAGCAAATCCTTGCGCACGAGGGTGCCCAGGATCGGCTCGAGCTCCTGCTCGTCCATCCGCGTGAGCGCCGCGAGGCCGGACTTCGTGAACGACTTTCCGAGCACAGAGGCGTCCTCGATCACGCGGCGCTCCGTCGGCCCGAGATCGTCGAGCCGTGCTGCGATCAGCGCATGGAGGGTCTCGGGGACCTCGAGCGACTCGATGTCGCCGCCGCGGTCGATCAGCATGCGAACCGTCTCGACGGCGTAGAGCGGAATGCCTTCGGCCCGTTCGCGAATCCGGCCTCGCAGCTCCTCGGGGAGGTCTGGCACGAGCCCGGCGAGCAGCTCGTCCATCGCCGCGTCGGATAGCGGCTCGAGCGCGATCGAGGTGAAGTTGCGCTTCGCCGCGCCCCAACCAGCGTGCTGTTCCGAGAGCTCGGGCCGCGCCAGCGCGAGCACGAACAGCGGGAAGTTGCGTGACCACTCGAGGAGGTAGTCGACGAACTCCAGCAGCGCCGAGTCCGCCCACTGAAGATCCTCGAAGACGAGGACGGTCGGCCCTTGCTCGGCGAGCCGCTCGAAGAAGAGGCGCCAGGCGGCGAAGAGGTCCTCGCGGTCCGCCGAGGCGCCGCCGCCGAGCCCTAGCAGCTGCGCCAGCCGCGGCTCGACCCAGGCGCGCTCGTCCGAGTCGGCCAGGTGCTGCTCGAGGGTCGCGCGCAGCTTGCTAGTCGCCGCCTCGGGCTCCTCCTGCTCGGCGATTCCGGCTCGCATGCGCACCATTTCCGCGAGCGCCCAGTACGCGACGCCCTCGCCGTAGGCGAGACAGCGGCCGCGGTGCCAGTACACGTCGCCCACGAGCCCGTCGATGTACCGCTCGAACTCGGCGGAAAGCCGCGTCTTGCCGATCCCGGCGATTCCAAGGATCGAGACGAGGCGCGTCCGGCGCTCTTCACTCGCGGCGTGGAACAGATCCTTGATCAGCCGCATCTCGCCCTCACGCCCGACAAAGGGCGCCTCGAGGCCGGTGGCACGGCCCTCGCCGCGCCGCGAGGCGATCACGCGCACCGCGCGCCAGAGCGGCACCGGCTCTAACTTGCCCTTGAGCTCGTGGTCGCCGGCGTCCTCGTAGGCAATCGCGGCTTCACTTGCGCGCCGCGTCCGCTCCCCGACGAACACCGTTCTCGGGCTCGCAGCCGCTTGCACGCGCGAGGCGGTGTTGACGAGGTCGCCGGCAACCATCCCCTGGTCTTGGGCGCCGAGGGTGACCGCGGCCTCGCCCGTGAGGACTCCGACCCTCATGGCCACGCCCTCGCCGAGCGCGGCCACGATGTCAACGAGCTCGAGCCCCGCCCGGACCGCCCGCTCCGCGTCGTCCTCGCGCGCCACCGGCGTGCCCCAAACCGCCATGACCGCGTCGCCGATGAACTTCTCGACGGTGCCGCCGTACCGCTCGATCACCTGCCGTGCGGTCTCGAAGTAGCGGGAGAGGAGGTCGCGAACGGCTTCCGGATCCTGGTCCTCGGACAGCGGCGTGAACCCGACGAGGTCGCCGAAGAGCACCGAGACGAGCCGTCGCTCGGCCTCGGCCGCAGCCGGTGCGCGCGCCTCTGCTTCCAGCGCCGCACCGCATTCCCCGCAGAAGCGGTCGTCAGGCTCGTTGGCGGCGCCGCAGGATGGGCACGCGACTGCAAGCGGCGCGCCGCAGTTCGAGCAGAATTTCCGGCCAACGCGGTTTTCCGTGCCGCAAGCAGAGCAGTTCATCCGCTAACGGTAATCCGTCAGCGCGGCCCGGTCAGGCGGACGAGACCCTGCGGCGTGCGGACGAACACCTGTCGGCTGTAGAGGACGTAGTAGGCGTGCGGGTCGGCGCGGATCCGGCCGGCGTACCGGAGCACGGCGTCGACGTAGAGCCACGACGGGTTGTAGCGGTAGAGCGCGCGCCGGTAGTTGCCCGGCGCGCCGTTCGCGTGGAGGTAGTTCGCGGCCCCGAGGATCGCGTCGTGCGGGTCGTGGACGTTTCCGCCCAGCCCGTACCGGCGCCAGGTCGATGGGATGAACTGCATCGGCCCCTGGGCGCCGGCGGTGCTCGAGTTGCGGAGCTTGTTGTACGCCGACTCGACGTAGTTGACGGCGGCAAGGACGTTCCACGCCACGCGGAAGCGCCGCTGGGCCTCGAGGTAATAGCTGCGCAGCCGGTCGGCAGGCGCGGCGGGCCCGGTGCGGAAAGCGCTCCGCGGGCGCGGCCGGGAGAGCCGTCCGAGCTCACGTCTGGCGAAGAGCTCGCTGCGGAGCGGCCGCGGATCGGGGATCCGTTTCAGGACGAGCGTCGCGAGACGGCGCTTCTCGGAGAGCAGGATCACGATCCGCTGCTGGTAGAGCGCGTAGAGCGTCACGTCGCGCGGCACGCGTCCGGTGCGCGGCGCCTGCCAGCGGTCGACCGCGGCCCCGAGGTCGTGCGCCGTCGTCTCGAGCTTGCTCGAAAGAGCGGCGGGATCGCGCGGAATCGGCGCCCCGGGCGACGGAGGCGGAGCGGCGTGCACGCGCTGCAGGCTAGCGGGGCGATGATTCCCGGCCCCGGGCGCAGTCTTCTCTGCAAAAGAAGGAGGGAGAGATGGGCAAGATCGTGGTCACCGAGTTCGTGTCGCTGGACGGCGTGATGGAAGACCCCGGCGGGGCCGAGAGCTTCGAGCACGGAGGCTGGGCGCTCGAGATCCCCCGCGGCGACGAGGGCGATCAGTTCAAGCTCGACGAGACGATGAGCTCGGACGCGCTGCTGCTCGGCCGCGTCACCTACGAGGGCTTCGCCGACGCGTGGCCCTCACGCGAGGGCGAGTTCGCCGAGAAGTTCAACACGATGCCGAAGTACGTCGTCTCCACGACGCTGACCGATCCGGCCTGGAGCAACACGACCGTTCTCAGCGGCGATCTCGGCGAGGAAGTCGAGAGCCTGAAGCAGCAGCACGACGGCGACGTCGTCGTCCACGGCAGCGCGCAGCTGGCGCAGACGCTGCTGGAGAACGACCTCGTCGACGAGCTGCGGCTGATGGTCTTCCCAGTCGTCCTCGGCGGCGGCAAGCGCCTCTTCGGCGATTCGGGCGTCAAGAAGCGCCTGCAGCTGCAGAGCTCGCGCGCGGTCGGAGAAGGCGTGGTCGTCCTCGTCTACACGCGCTGAACGGCGTATTCCCAGCCTTCTTGCCATTCGAAGGGCGCGTCCACGAGCTCCTCGAGCGGGACGCCCTCGAATAGGTGGCGCAGCGCGAACCGCTGCGCGGAGTGGGCGATCACGAGGACGCGCCGCCCGTCGAACTCCCGCGCGACGTCGGCCAGGAAGCTGCTCATCTTCTCCACGCAGTCGCGATAGCTCTCGCCGCCGGGAAACGGCTCGTCGACGAACCGGCGGCGCGGGTCCAGCTCACCGACCGGCGCGCCGTTCAGCTCGCCGTAGTTGCACTCGCGCAGACGCGCGTCCTCACGGATCTCGATCTCAGTGCCCTCGAACGCGATCTCCGCGGTCTCGACGGCACGGCGCAGGTCGGACGTGAACACGCAGGCGATCCCGTCGCTTCGGCGCCGTCCGCCGAGCTCGACGGCGAGCCGCCGTCCCTCGGCCGAAAGCTCGCCGGGAAGCCAACCGGTGGCGATCCCGCGCTCGTTGTCGGTGGAGATCGAATGGGTCTCGTAGACGAGCTCTAGCGTCATCGCCTGCGAGTCTAGGATGCCGCCTTGATCGAGAACCCACGATGGAGGGTCACATGAGCGAGTACACAGTCGCGCGGCTCGACGAGATCGACGAGATCACCGACGGCCGCGCTCCCTGGCGGCCGGTTCGGCACCACTTCGGCATCAAGGCTTTCGGCGTCAACGCGTGGACGGGCAAAGACGCCGGCGACCGGATCATTAACGAGCACGACGAGGCCGAGGAGCACGACCAGCAGGAGGAGCTGTACTTCGTCCATTCCGGGCGCGCGCGATTCGAGCTCGACGGCGAGAGCGTCGACGTGCCGGCCGGCGCGTTCGTCTTTGCCAAGCCGGGCGTCAAGCGGACGGCGTTCGCGGAAGAGCCCGGCACGACGATCGTCTCGGTCGGCGCCCAGCCGGGCAGCGCGTACGAGCCTCATGGCTACGAGGCGTGGTCGCAGCTGCACCCGCTCTTCGAAGCGGGCAAGTACGACGAGGTCGCCGACCGCGGCCGCGAGGTCCTCGAGGCCAATCCCGAGTACGCGGGCGTTGCCTACAACGTGGCCTGCGCGGAGAGCCTCGCCGGGCGCAAGGAGGACGCGCTCGAGCACTTGCGCATGGCCGTCGAGCGTTCAGACCAGCTGCGGAAGCTCGCCGCTGACGATTCGGACTTCGACGCGATTCGCGAGGAGCCTAGGTTCAAGGAGCTGGTGAGCTAGGCGGCGGCGAATCCAGGCAGGTGCTGCTCGATCAGCGCCTGCGAGAGCGCCCACTGGCTGCGGCTCAGCTGGAGGCGGTTCTCCTCCAGCACCTCGCCGCTCGCCCCGGCCTTGCGGAGCTCCTGCCGCTCTGCGGCAAGCGCGGCGATCCGCTCGCTGAGCTTGTCGACGCCGTCCCGTGCGTTCGTTTCCACACACCAAGGGTTGCGCGAAACGCCTGTAGATCGCATGTGGAAAGTGCGAGAAAAATGCCGCAACGAGCGCTGAACCTTTCCACCACCGGCCTGTGGAATGTCTCTGCCTGTGGAAAGCAGCCGGGACGGCCGATATACGGTCCAAGCTAAGCCGATGAAGCGCTCCGCTCTCATCCTCTTTGCAATCCCGTTGCTCGCCGCCGGGACAGCCCTCGCCGCCAGGCTTCAGCCGCCCCACAACCGTGCGGCGCCGAAGATCGCGGGAGCCGCCCTCAATGGGCAGACCCTCTCTGCCCGGCGGGGCCGGTGGGCGAATCGGCCGACCGCGTTTCGATATGCGTGGCAGTCCTGCGACAAGGCGGGGAGATCGTGCGTGAGAATCCGCGGCGCCAAGCGGCCCACCTACCGGCTCGGGGTTCGCCAGGTCGGTCATCGGCTGCGGGTCGTCGTCACCGCGTTCAACCGGGCCGGGCATCGGTCTGCGCGCTCAAAGCCCACGGGGGTTGTTCCCGTCCCAATTTCGCCGCCGCCGCCGCCTCCTCCGCCGCTGCCCCCGCCGCCGCCACCACCACCGGGCTACTTCAAGACCGATCCATCACGCGACTGCGTCGACAGGGCGGAGGCGAGCTGCAGCCTTCCGAACTCGCTTCCACGCACTGCGAGCTTTTGCGCGAGCGCGATCATTCGCAGCAGCTGGGAGCCGCGCGCGGACAACTACACGGCCAACCACACCTTCGGCGACGGCTCGTACGTCTGGGGGCCGGCCATGACCGATCCCTACTGGGCGGCGTGGGCGGCGAGGGTGCCGCTGATCCAGGGGCAGTTCACGGGCACGACGACGGAGATGTTCTCGTGGGCGGCCTGCCGCTGGGGGGTCGACGAAAATCTCCTGCGCGCCGTCGCCGTGATCGAGTCGACCTGGCACCAGTCCACGTGGGGAGACCGCTGCGGCGGCGGTGACGGGACGATCGGCTCGTTCAGCGTGGTGCAGATCAAGAACAAGAACTGCGACGGGTCGCTGCTCTGGGGCGGGATGCCGGACATCCAGCAGTCGACTGCGCTCGCCGTCGACCTCTACGCGGCCCGGCTGCGCGCTTGCTACAACGGCGATTTCTACGAGGCCGGCGGCTCCTGGCTCTACGGCGGGCAGACGGTGAGGCAGATCGCCGCCGCCCACGGCTGGCCGTATGTCCTGTGGGGGTGCGTCGGGTCGTGGTACTCGGGCAGCTGGTACGACGCGGGCGCCGTGACGTACATCGACCACGTGCAGACTGCCCTCGCGCAGCGAGTTTGGCTGGGCTACTAGCTACGATTCACACATGAATCCACTACGGAAGCTCATCGACCGGGTGCGACGTTCTTGGCCAGACGCCGATCGCGAAAGCGCCGCGCAGGCGAGGAGCCTGCGAGACGACAACGAAACGATCCGCGGCTCGCAGGGCCTCACGAGCGCAATGTCCGGGTCAGGGCAGTCCAACGTGACGCCCACCCCGGACGTGCTCCACCCGGACCGCGAACGCTAACCCACGGCACGTAGCGCACTCGCGCCAGACTCGCAGGCTGCGGACGTGGTCCTTTGGAAAGGTGCCGCTAATGGCCGAGAGCTTCCCTGCCTTCTGTCCGAGTTGCGGCGGCATCTTCGAGTCTGGGCCCGTAGAAGGCGAGAACGCGGTTTGGCGCACGATCGCGGAGGTTCGGGAGACTTGCCCGCGCTGCCTAGGGAAGGCCGAGCGGTTCGATGCGACCGTGGACGTTGTGGGGGAAACGATTCGCGCGTTTGCGGCGTCCAACTTGACGCAAGAGCGGCTGACCTCGCTTCACCGGGTCTTCCTCGCCTGGGAACACGGCGGGGTAGGCGAGGAGCAGACGTTGGACGCGCTTGCCTCGACTGCGCCACCACTCGCTTCACTGGTGTCCGAGCTGCAGCCGGTGATGGGCCGAGCGATCCTCCACTTCCTTCGTACGGTGCTGGTCATGCTCCTCCCGGTGAGGCCGGGGCGGGGTGGAGAGGAGATGGCCCTGCTCCTTCCATGGAAGTCAGGCCGCGACGAGCGGCCCGTTCCAGAGCGTGACGTCAGGCGAGCGGTCGAATGGGTCGTCAAGCAGGGGAAGGTGCAGCTTCTGCCCTAGCGCGAACGGTGTCGGACACCCGAGCTGTCGAGGTGATCCCGTCCCGATCGTGTGATATCTCGCCGCCGCGACCGACATGGCGGGCGCGGCACTCCGCGGCAGGGATCGACCGGTAATCGTTCTTCGCGGGAAGCGCGTGAACATAACGAGGGGGCACACGGGGGAAACCGGGTTTCCCCCGCGAAGCGTGTGGAGCGTACCGGGATCGAACCGGTGACCTCCGGCTTGCAAACGCGCTCGGCGGGTCAGTCGGCGCCGCGCCCTGCCGGGTCTTGCCCCTGTTAAAGCCGAACGACGGCAGCCGCCTGCGCTGGGGCGGCAGAAATCGGCACCGCCGGCACGGTCGATGCTGGCGGACCGCTGGCAGCTGCGGCCGTCCGTCGGCCATAGAAAGCCACTCGGCGTAGTCACTGTCGGATCGAGGCGAGTTCGCGCACAACTGGTCGCCGCCTACTGCGGGCATTCGAGTTGCGGACGCGGTCCGTTAGCGAAGTCGCACGCAAGTCATCTGCTCGGCGCGACGACGAGGCCAAGAGCCCGAGAGGCAGGACCCGCCACGCGATCGACGTCGCGTGCCTTAACTCCCCGCCTGCGGAAATCGATGCCGATTCTGTCTACTTCGTGACAGTACTCCAATCGCATCGTTGTAGACACGGCGGTGGAGGTACCAGTCCGCCGGAGACCTGCGAAGGCGTCGACGCGCAGCACGCAGCGGTTCGATAGCCCTCTCGTCCCCAGCCCGGCCGAGCGCGAGAGCGGCAGCGCCCCGAACCCGTGCTGAGGAGTCCTTTAGCGCCCCGATGAGGAACTCGACATCCTCGGCCTCGCCAAACTTTCCCAACGCATCGATCGCCCAAGCGCGAACCATCGCTTCATCGTCGTTACGCGCAAGTTCTCGTAAAGGCGCCCGTGCCTCCTCGACGCCTAGGCGACCCAGGGCATCGATCGCGACGACGCGCACATGGGGGTCGGTTGCGTCAAGCAGACGGAGAAGAGGTCTGGTAGCCGCTACCACCTGTAAATCACCCAAGAACTTCGCCGCGAGCTTCCGGTGATCAGGGTCGAGTAGAGCTGCTATCAAATACTCTGAATCACCGCGATCCCGAGCGGCATACAGCGTTTGTCGACGCTGAAGCAAGTCGGTAGCAGCGGGATTACTCGTCACGGAAGCTTAAACAATTTCCGAAGTCGCATAATGCTTGGAGGCCGTGCGTCTCGCATCGCACCAACCAGGAAAACGACACCTCGGGCAGCCTGGCGCATGCCGGAGTGCCCAGCACCAGCGGCAGGTCCCAGGATTCGGTCAGCCTTCGCAACCGCGTCAAGGCCATTCGCAACCCAGTGAGCCTTTGCTGCCATAGAAGCTCCCTTTGCGGCAAGTCCCTCCAAAGCTCTAGCGCCTCCACTGGCGCCCAAGAAAAGAGTGGCGTTTTTTACCACACACTTCGTATTACAGTCATCGATTGCAGCAAGTTCGTAAATCCAATGAAGCAGACAAAATGGACTGCTCTTCTTCGCGTGAAATCTCGAACAACTTCCGGATGGCTCCAACCCCTCGAGATCGAACCGATTTACCGGATCTTGCATGGCATAGTCGAATGCGTTGAGCGAGCCACCCTCGATCGGATCGCGTGAATAGAATCGGCCCAGGGCAGCGTCGTAGGGTCGCGCTCCCATCTCGATTAGGTTCGTCGTAGTGTCCAGCTTCTTATTCCAGCGACCCGTCCAGCGCTCTGTTGTGTCGTTACTCGGCACTGACTCGTTCGGCGCACCGAAGGCGTCGTATGTGTAACTGGACGGGCCCGAGGGAGCAATCGCGTAGGCGAGGTCGCCATGCCCTGAGTAGTAGAGGTAGGTGGGTGTTGCCGACGAGGTTGGCGCGCCGGCGTAGTGGAGGAGGTCGCCCCCAGGACCGTCGATGTCGCTCTCTATCAGCGCATTAGTGCCATCGGTCTGGAAGAGCCCGCCGACCAGGTAGTGATGAATCCTCGGCGGCGGCATCTGCGCCGCGCTCGTCCGTTGGCGACGGAACCCGGTCGCATCGAAGAAGTAGGTGATGCCGTTACTGCCGCCACCGAACACGCCGCCGCTGAGCCGCCCCCGCCCGTCCCAGTTGAGCGTGTCTGAACCGCGAGCGTTGACTTGGCCGTCACTCGTGTAGCCGTAGTTGGTCGCCTGCTGGCCGGTTGGAGTGACTGAAGTGAGCTCGTCAAGGCCAGGGCTCGAGGGATTACCCGCGTTGTACATGTACGAAGCAGTCGTGTTGAAGGTGCCGGTGGTGCAGCCGGTTGTGGCCTCCTGGATCTGAGTCCGGTTCGAGTCGAGGTCGTACAGGTACTTCCGGCAGGTCCCGCTGGGTAGCGTGACTTTCCAGAGTCGACCGAGCCCGTCGAAAAGGTAGGAGGTCGTCTTCGAAGTCGTGCTGCTTTTGCGTACCTCCTGAGTTTGCCTGCCCTCGAGGTCGTAGGTGTAGGTGTAGTCCGCAAGTGGCTGCGCGTCCGCGAGCGGCTGCGCTGGGCATCCAGTTGGGGTGCCATGCCGGTTGTAGACATCTGCCAGCGACCCATCTGGGTTGTAGTCCGACCAGGAGAACGTGGTGTTCGGATAGATGGTCGCCCGCACGTTTCCGCGCGTGTCGTAGCAGAAGTTGAACGGGCGGTTACCCGGATCGACCTCTTGCGTCAAGCGATCGGAGTCGTCGTAGTGATAGGTCGTCGTATAGACCGTGGCAAGTGGTTTTGCGGTCCGCTGCAGGAGGTTCGAGTCCGCGTCGTAGCTGTAACTTGCCGTGGCGCTGAAGGAGTCGGTAAGGGTCTTCAACCGTCCGGCTTCGTCGTAGATGTTCGTCACCGTCCCGCCGGTATCGGTTGACGTCCTGAGGGCGCCAGCGGGATCGTAAGTGTAGGTCGTCTGCTGTGACTCCCCTGGGGCCTGGTCGCCGGTGACTCGACCCTCGCCGCCGCTGTCGTAGTAGGTACAGGTTGTGCCGGCGCCGTTCTGGACGGCGATCGGCCTCCCTGCTTTGTCGTAAGTAGTCGTCGTCGTCGCGACCCCGTGCGGAGTGACCGTCTTGAGCAGGCCCGCCTGGATCGCATTGGTCACGCCGCAGGCGCTCGCGGTGTCGATGTCACTCCAGTAGGTGTAGACCGTTGCGTAGTTGGGATTGGGACTACCCGTAAGGTCGCCAGTCAGAGCGTTAATCGCCCGCCCGGTATTCCCCATTGGCATCACCTTGCGGGTGAGCCTTCCGAGCGGGTCGTCGTACTCGTAACTGGTAATTACATTGGTACTCCCATCGTTGACCAGGTCGTATTGGACAAGTGAGTTCTCTGGGTGGTCGTAGTGGTGGAAGCTGATCCTTCCGCTTGGGGTGACGACTGAAGTCTGGTTGAGCCAGGCCGGCAGCAGTCGATCGGTCGGGATGGTCTGGTCGATGCCGCAAGAACTGCACGACCAACCTAGTCCGATCGCGGAGTTGGTTGGAACGGTCGCGAGGCGGTACTCGAGCACGATCTTGTGCTTCGTCCCCGCAGCCAACGCGACACCCGGCGTGATGTATCCGCCCCCCGAGGTCCAGCGGTTTTCATCCGAAAGCTGGACGTCGTCGAGAGTCAAGCGGCTTCCCGAGCCGGCCAGGTCGCTCACGACTGTGAACTGGTAAGTGCCGGCGGTCTGCACATTGAGATCGCCGACCCAGCGGACGGCGAGGGTGCCCGACGGGTACCACGTCGTACCTTGGCTGTAGTCGACGTTCGGATCGGTCCGGCGTAGGAACGGCTTGCCGGTCAGGTTGACGTTGCTGAAGTAGTGTCCTTGCAGGCCGTGCAGGAGCGGCCCCGGTGCGCCGCTCGTGCCGATCTGCTGCTCGTCATAGCGGTAGGTCGTGACCGGGCGAGCGAGCGGCCCCGCGCCGTCCGGATCGGGCCCGGTCGAGGTCAGCAGGACGTTGTCCACACTGTCGTAGGCATTGTCAGTCGGGTTGCCGTCCTCGTCTTCGGTCCAGAGCTGCTCATCCTTGCCGTCATAGCCGACCTTGCTGATCGTCCCGTCGATCGCAGTCACCTGCATCGGATGGGCGAGCGTGTCGAAATACGTGGTGACCGACTTCGGGTTCGGCTGGCCTTGTTGCAGCGGCGGGGTGACGCTGGTCTTGCCGAACGCCTGCCGCACACAGCCCGTCAAGCAGCCCTGATGATCGTGAGCCAAGGCGGCCGTTGCGAAGGAGCCGTATGAGTAGCTGAACGTCCAAGCCGAGGTTGTATTCGGCGTCTGGCCAGTGATCGGACCGTCGCTGACGCTCAAGACGCGAGCAGGAGTGCCCGGTGGCTGGCCGCAGACGGTCGCGTAGCAGATCGTCAGGGCGTGGTTGCCGTTGTAGCCGGGGCTCGCGTGAGTCGGATCGAGGTCGTTGGCGTTCTTGATCGAGCTGATGAGACCGTTGGTGTAGGTGAAAGCGACGACGTCGCGTGTGCCGTCGTTGACGCGCGCGAGCGGGCCGGTTGCTCCTCCGGTCCCGATGTACTTCCAGGTAACCGTTTGGTCGGGTCCTGTCACGCAAAGCAGCGCGCCGGTGCACTGCCAAGTGAAGGTGAGCGTGCGCAACGGCCCACCCTGTGACTGCTGGAAGCTGGCCGACGTCAGCTTGAGCGGCGTCCCGGTCCAGCCGTAACTAGTGACGGCGGTGCCGGTACCGGTGTCTATGGTCTCGGCCTTATCGAGATTCGCGACCCAGGTGCCGGCGTCAGCTTGGCGGAACTGGTAGATGGTCCCGTCCTCGTCGATCAGCGTGAACGTACCGTCGCCGTTTTTTGTCAGCCTCGAGGTCATGCCGGCCGGGGAGCGGTAGTTGGGGCCCGTGTCGTGCATGTAGATGTCGGAGCTCCCATCCGGGTTGAAGACCTCGACGCCGTCGTAGCGGTCGGGGTCGTTGGGGCTGCCAAGACCATGATCGACCAGCTGGAGCGGCGGATTGCCGAGGTCGTCGCCGGCATCGAAGTTCCAGCCGGCACCGAAGCCATGGTCAGCGGAATCCTGCGAGTTGTAGCTGAGGGAGAAGCCAAGTGAGCCGGTTGCTGTCGGGTAGCTCGGACTCGGGGCGGAGAGGACGAGATTGCCGTTTGCCTCGTTGACGGAGACGGGGCCGTGTGACCACATTGGCCAGTAGTCACGGGAGCCGAGCTTGGGGAGCATCACGGTAAAGCTGCTGGGGGCCACGTGGGAATCCGACCAGACGGTGTTGGAGCCGTTGGGATTGCGGACACCAACGCGCCAGTAGTAAGCCGTCCCGTCCAGAAGCGGAACGCGAAGGTTGTAGAAGAAGCTGTCGAGGATCCACCCCGAGTCGTCAATAGGAGTGCCGAAGTTCGTGCTGGTGGAGACCTGGAAGTCGTACTGGACGTCGTTTCCGCCGGGTGGCGAAGCTGTCAGCGTCGGCCCGGGCGTATCGACGAACGCGGTATTCGCGGGAGAGACCGGGATCGTGACGGTGACGTGGTTCGAGGAGCCAACCGTCTGTTGGTCGCCCTGCTCGGTCCCATAGGCGGTCACGTCAGCGGTGATGGGCAGGGTGCCGGGCGCGTTGGCGTCGGCGGCGGTGGTGGTGTAGGACTGCGAAGTGGCACCGGTGATCACGACACCGTTCCGCTTCCATTGATACGAGTACGAAACCGGCGGGCAGCTCGGGTACCAGACGCCGTTCGAAGTCGTTAGCGTCGTGCCAACGACCGCGGGGATCGGTGAAACGACAGGCGGTGTTTGATTGCTCACCCCATGGCAGTTAGGACTCCCAGCGGCCGTTTCGGTGCCGAGCGGCATCCCAACGAAGCCAATCGCAAGCAGGAAAAGAATCACCGACGCGCCCCGGCCGGGACGCATCCAGAAAGGTGAACCGGCGGCCATGTTCCCCTCCAACAGACCCCGGGTTCAGGCTGGTCCTGCCTGCTGGCAGGGAGGGTTTTACTCCTCAGGGTTGCGTCTTGTCAAGAGGACACTTGCGCGTCTGTCAAGGGCCCGGCCCGGGCCGTCGGCGGAGTCGCTCGCGGGCAAAGCGGCACGCGAACACCGGCACGAAGACATTGACGTTGGTCTCAGCCACCCGACCGTGAGCCACCATCTAAAGGTGCTGCTCGAGGCCGGGCTCGGCGGTTCCAGGACCTGCCATTCGATGGCTCATTCCAAGCGGATGATCGCCGCGGGCTGCGCTGCGGCGGCAGGCGCTGGCACCGCCGGCACGGTCGATGCTGGCGGACCGCTGGCAGCAGCCACCGCATCCTCGACGCTCGGCAGCTCGAACGCCTGCTCGATCGCGTCGCTCGCGTCGGCGTAGGACTGGTCGAACAGATGCCCGTAGCGGTCCATCGTGATCGCGATCGAGGCGTGCCCGAGCTGCTCCGAGATTAGCTTCGGGGCGAGGCCCTGGGCGATCAGCAGCGAGGCGAACGTGTGTCGCAGGTCGTGGAAGCGGACGAGCGGGACGCCTGCCCGTCTCAGCGCCGGCCGGAACTCCCGCCGCACGAAGTTGGCCGCGTCCATCGGATCGCCGTTCGCATTCGGGAAGATCAGGTCGTCGTCGCCGGAGAAGTCCGACTCGAGCCGGTGGGCGACCAAGGCCTCGACGAGCGTCGGACGGCAGGCGATCGTCCGAACTGATCGCTTCGTCTTCGGCTCCTCGAACTGCAGGTGCCGGTTGAGGCTGCGCCGGATCCAGAGCCGCCGCCGCTTACGGTCGAAGTCGGACCAGCGCAGGGCGAACAGCTCGCCGCGGCGGACGCCCGTGCTCACGGCCGTCATTACGGCCACGCGCGCCGGGCTCGTCAGCTTCCCGAGCAACGCGTCGACCTGCTCGCGGTTGAGCGGCTGCATCTCCTGCGCCTCGCCCTTCGGGAGCGAGAGCCCTGCGGCCGGGTTCCCCGCGATATAGCCCCAGCGGACAGCGCAGGCGAGCATCGCCCGCAGGGCGGTAAGCGCGTTTTGCAGCGTGCCGCTGCTCGTCCCGAGCCGGATCCGCCGCCTTGGGACGTCGAGCGCATGAGGCGTCCGTCCCTCCCGCGCGGCCAGGACCCGCTCGGCCGTCCTCGCATCCTCGAACGCGCGTTGCCAACGCTCCTCCTCGAGCCGGCGAGCGAGTTCGACGCGCTCTTGGAACATCGCCCCGGCCGCCGACCAGTCGCTGAAGAACTCGTCGAGCAGCTCGGGCGTGATCGCGCCGAGCTGGTAGTCACCCAGCGCTGGGAGGAGATGGACGCGGACGTGGCTCTCGTAGCTCTCGAACGTCCGCACCCGGACCCGCGCCTTCGCGAACGGCAGCCACTTCTCTTCGGCGAACTCGCGCAGGGTCGTCCGGCGCTTGGCGATCGCCGTGCGGTCGAACTCGCTCGCTTGCCCCTCGCGCTTCTTCTGTCGCTCGCGGGCGAGGAACAGCTCGGCCTCCTCGCGCGCACCCTTGCTGCCACCGTAGTCGCGGTCTTTGAAAGAGCGCTGCCGCTGCACGCCGTCGACGCGCAGGTAGGCAATCCAGGAGTTCCCCCGCCTGCGGATGTTCCGACCCCTAGCCATCAGGCTCTCCTTTCCTTTGCCGCAGACGGCGGCAGTTCGTCGATGTCGGCTCCGAAGCGCAGGCGCCCCTCTTCGATGAGTCGGCGGCCTTCGTCCGTGAGGTATCGCTGATCGGTGTCGGGGTCACGCAGTAGGGAAGGCTTGTTCCCTCCGAAGAAGCCACCGGCTGCCCGGTTGTCGGGATACCCAGCCGCGGCCATCAGCTCTCGTTGGCGATTTGCGTCGACCCCGTCGACGCCCTCCTTCTCCACTGCCCTCAGGAATCGCAGGAACCGCAGCCACGACGCCGGCGACTGAGGGTCTTCGAGCCCGTTGCTCGTTCGAGCCGAGTCCGTCGCTCCGAGTCGCGCACGCTCGAGTGCCAGTCGCTCGGCGCGCTCAAGCATGCCCTTCGCCTGTCTCAACAGTTGGACGATTTCATCCACGCGAAATCTCCTTTCGTTCCGTTGGTGTCACACAGAAACATAGCATATTGTTCTTTGGGTGACTAACGGAACGAATCTGTTCTGGAGCGTGAATCCATTGCGTCGCTTCCGACGCCCGCCGCTCAGCCTCCAGCTCGCGCTCGAGCCACTCGACGAGCCACGACGCACGAACGGCCGGCGACAGCTTCGCCCAGTGGTCCGGCTGCGTCATATACGGCCCATCGGCGACGATTTCGACGAGCGTCTGGCGCGGCAGCGCCGCGGCCACATCGCGGATTCTCGCCGCCGTCAACATAGGCGCGCCGTCACCGACGTGCGCGAGCAGCACGTCGACGAGTCGCGGAGTGGGGTCGGTTCCGGGGTCCTGCTCCCGAGCGTCCGCGAGAACACGATCGCGCAGAGGAAACGGGACTCCGAGGCTTTTCGCGGCAACCCCCCGTGGGGGT
>DATDFL010000212.1:0-3259 GCA_036522595.1 Gaiellaceae bacterium | reverse complement strand
CCGCCACCACCGCCGCCACCTCCTCCGCCTCCGCCCCCTCCGCCTCCGCCACCTCCGCCGCCGTTCACACCGCCGAAGTGCGTGGTGCCGAACGTGCTGCACATGAAGCTGGCGAAGGCCAAGGCGCGGATCCGTGCGCGGCATTGCCGAGTCGGGAAGGTCACGCGGAAGCACTCGAGCGCCCGCAACAGGGGTCGAGTGATCAAGCAGGCCCCGAAGGCAAGCCGGCGGAAGCGCCCGAACGGCTTCAGGGTCAGGCTGACGGTCGGCCGCTAAGCCAGTACCGGAAAGCCATAGCTGCTACGAGAGGGCCGCGATCGCGGCCCTCTCTCTTCCTACGCCGCTTCGGCGCGGAAGAGGAGGCGCAGCGTCAGGTCCGGCGAGCAACCCTGCTGGAGCAGGGCTACGGCAGCTTCCTCGGTCACCTCGACCTGGGCAGCGAGCACGAGCGCGCCGCACGGGTGGGCACCGGCATCGAGGAACGCGCGGAGCCGCTGGGTCAACAGCGTCTCGGCTTCGTTCGCCGACAGATGCTCGAATTCGGCCGCAGTCATGTCGGTTACCGCGAGGGCGGTAGCACGAGCGGCCCGCGGGTGATGACCATGCGGGCGATCACGACGACGCCGAGCTGAGCAACTGTGAGAAAAGCCGCAGCAAGAGGAGTCAAGGCCACAGTGCGGACTAGTTCGGCGGTCCAGTCCCGCTTGCCGCCCCCCGAATGAGTGATCTGCGCGCTTCCTAGCGGCTGAACGGACGCCACTCGGCGAAGTCCCACGCCTCGTCGCCGCACATCGGGCAGCGGATCAGCTCGGCGCTGATCGCCCCGTAACCGCAGCTGAGGCAGCGCAGCTCGAGGCGGGGATTGCGGTGCAGGGCGTCCAGCGTCTCTTCGAGTGGCGGGGGCGCGGGCGGCTGTGAAGCCGTTCCCTCGATGAACTGCTCCGTCGCCATTGCCCGCTCCTCCGCCGGTGTGGAAGCTCAAGATTCCACGACGCCGAGCACTTAAACCGTGAACCGTGAACGAGCGCGCGGCGTGCCGCATCGCCGCGCGCTCTGAGTGGAGAAGCTAGTTGATCGCAGGGGCGGTCTTGTATGAGTAGCCGCCCTGCTGTTTGGTGGTGAGGCCGAGGAAAACCGCGGCGATTCCGACGATGAGGTGTGGACCCCACACGTTCGCAGTGTTGTCCGCGAAGCCGAAGATCCACGGCGAAGCGGCGAGCAGTGAGCCGGCCGCGATGTCGATCAGATTGTGGACGGCCATCGGAGCGACCTTCCAGACGCCGAGCTCGTAGTTGGTGAACAGGCTGTAGACGATCAGCCCGATGCCGAGCACGATCGGCACGACGGTCGCGGCGGTGTGCTCGGAGAACTGGAAGATCCACGGCGCCGCGATCAGCGCGGCTCCGACGATGTAGTCGAGCGGCGCGTGGAACTTCGTCGGGATGAAGCGCATCGAAACTCCTTTCGAGACGTTCTTGCTTCCCGCCTTATTCGCACGGGAGCTCGATGCGGTTCGGCTTACGGGGGCGAGCTTTTGAAGCGGCTGACGGCGACGCGCGAGGCTGATTTTCGGCTCGCGCAAACGGGAGTGCGCGTCTTGTGCGCGGCTACCCGCGGCGAGGCGGCGAAGATCTTCAGCCCGACCGACAGGCGAACCTTCCCCTTCGGGCTCCCGCACCAGTTGCGCCACTGGATCCCGACGAACACGCGCTGGTGCGCGCCCACCTTGCGGACGGGCAGGCCGAGCGGCTCCATCGCCGTGCTCATCCGCACGGTGACCGTCGGAAGCAGCTTCGTCCCGACGCGGAGCAGGGCCTTGCTCGGTGCAACCGGCAAGGCGCAGGCACGTCCGGTCGTGTTGGCGACCGTCAGCGTGCCGAGCAGGGACTGCGTCGCGCCTTGCAGGCTCCCGGTCAGCGCGAGCTGTCCCGGCCGGCAGCGCGCAACCGCGGACGAGGACGACGCGGCGCCGGCAGTGCCCACCGCGAACGCACACAAGGCGACAACCCCGAGAAGCCTCATGTGCCTCATTGAAGCACCGTTTGGTTAAGACGAGGTTCGGGCGCGGTCCAGGCTCTCGAGGATGAGGCCGAGCGCGAAGTCGAACTCGTTTCTCATCGCCGACTCCGCCGTCCCGGTGTCAGAACCGTCACGGGAGCGTGACGTCGAGGCGGTGGAGGATCTCGGCTCGGTCTACCGGCGACGTCAGGCCGAAGCGGCTCGCGACTTCAGCTTCCAGACGGCCGAAGAGCTCGCCCGTCGCACGAAGCGCCCGCGCGACCTCGGCTGCGTCGTAGCTTGCGAACGTCGGCCCGAGCGCCTCGACCACGTCCTTGCCGGCCCAGTGTTCGAAGAAGCGGAGGTCGTGCCAGGTGTCCGTCTCCTGAGCCCGCCAGCGCGCGAGCTCCACGATCCGCCGCTTGAGGGTGCAGTCGCAGACCTGCTTCGCGAGCAGTACCTCGCCGCGGCGGAGCTTCTTCGCCCCCCAGAGCAGGTGGTACCAGAATTCGTTCGCGAGCTCGTCAAGCTGGGCCTGGGTCGGCGGCAGCGGACCTCGCAGCGGAGTTTCCGGCGGCTCGACCTCGATCCCGTCGTTGTAGAGCACGCGAAAGCCGCGCGCGAAGACCTCCGCCGCTGCCGGCGGCAGATCCGCCAGGGCGGCTGCGGGCACGATCGCGAAATCGACCTCGAGACCGTCCCGGAAGAGGACGCGCCGCTCCTCGAAGCCGCCCACCGCGGTCGCCTCGATGTGACTCAGGAGCGGCTCGCCGAACGGCGCGAGCCACGTGTGGTCGCGCAGGTACCGCTCGGGCTCGTCCACAAAGAGCACGACGTCGACATCGGACAGCTCATCCGCCGGGACGTCGGCGCGCGCCTGCGACCCGAGCAAGACGACGCCGTGCAGGTCAGCCTGCTCGCGCCCCCAGGCGGCAACGTCGTCGAGGAACTCGCCGACCCGCGACTCCACGAGCTGAGGCTATACGCCTACTTGCGACCGACGACCAGGTTGACCCCCGCGCCGTTCCGCAGGCGGCGGCCCGGCCGCGGGCGCTGGGCGAGCACCCGCCCGACGTGCTTCGAATGCCTGCGCGCGATGTGGCCGACGCGGCAGTGTCGCCTCGTGATGCGCACCCGCGCCTGGCGGAGCCTCAGGCCGACGACTCTCGGAACCACGCACTTCGGCGGCGTGAACGGCGTTGGCGGAGGTGGCGGAGGCGGAAGCGGTGGTGGTGGTGGTGGTGGTGGTGGTGGTGGTGGT
>DATDFL010000211.1:0-2906 GCA_036522595.1 Gaiellaceae bacterium | reverse complement strand
CACCACCGCCACCGCCACCCCCGCCACCCCCGCCGAAGTGCGTGGTCCCGAACGTTCTGCACATGAAGCTGGCGAAGGCCAAGGCGCGGATCCGGGCGCGGCACTGCGGCGTCGGGAAGATCACGCGCAAGCACTCGGGCGCCCGCAACCGGGGCCGAGTGATCAAGCAGGCTCCGAAGGCGAGCGCGACGAAGCGGCCGAACGGCTTCAAAGTCAAGCTGACCGTCGGCAGATGATGTGGAAAAGCCCCGCGTGTGCGGGGCTTTTCCGTTAGCTGCTTGTAGCCGCGGGGCTTAGCCCAGCGCGGTCAGCCAGCCGGTGTTCGGGATTCCGACCCCGGTCACCTGGTCGTAGCCCGGCGTGACCGAGAGGCTGCTGTCGTGGTTGAACGTGCGCACCGAGTAGAGCAGGCCGCGCGAGGCGTCCACGCTGTTCGCGTAATCGACGCGGATGTTGCCCTCGTCCGTCGGCCCTCCGACCACATCGGTGAAGGAGCCGAGGTGGGCGTAGATCGCGTTGTTGAGCAGTCCAGCGCCCCCACCACCGGCATGCTGGAGCGCCAGCGCGGTCATCCCGGCGAACAGCGGCGACGAGAGGCTCGTGCCGCCGATCCGGTACTCGTCGTAGGCGATGACGCCCTTGGGGAAGCTCTGGGTCTCACCCACGAGCATCCCGGTCGTCGGGTCGCCGTCCATCGCGACGTCGGGTACCTGCCGGGTCGGGCTTGAGGTCACGCCGTTCTGGTAGGCGGGCCTGGCGAACAGCATGGAGTCGCCGCCGCCGCCGCCGTACAGGAAGCCGAGCGGATTCCAGCTCGCTCCGTCTGCCGAGAGCGAGTACTTGTCCGTGCCCCAGCCCGTCTCGAAGATCCGGTTGTTCGCCGCGCCGAACGCCGCAGACGTGCCGCCGACGCCGGTCGCGTAGGGATCCGAGGACGGGTAGTCGACCTGCTTGGTGCCGGTGGCGGCGAGCTCGTCGCCGTCGTCACCCGAGGAGAACATGAAGCTGATCCCCTCGGTTGCGCCCTGCAGGAAGATCGCCTGGTAGGCGGCGGTGACGTCGGGGGTCTCGACCGCCTCGACGTCGCTCCACGAGTTCGTGACGAGCTGCGAGGTGCCGTCGTCGACGACCCGGCCGAGCGTGTCGAGGAACTCGGAGTCGTAGCAGCTCGCCGACGCGTAGTAGTGGATCCGCGCGCCGGGCGCCATGGCGTGAACGGCCTCGACGTCGAGGGTCTCCTCGCCGTACCAGCCGGCCGCGCCGCACTTCCCTTCCTTGATGAAGTTGGGCGGAACCGTCTGCGTCAGCTGACCCTCGCCGTACGCCCGGTCGCCGTGACGGGCCGCATAGGTCGCCGCGTCGAACGCGATCGTCGGGGCCGCATAGGCGTCCGTGATCGCGACGGAGATGCCGCTGCCGTCGAGCGATGAGTTGCCTTCGTAGGCCGACCGGAACTGCATGCCGGTGTAGCCGCACGGGGCGTAGGGCAGCGTGCGCCCGTTGAACTGTGGCAGCGTCGCGGCGAGTTTCTCGCCGTAGTAGGCCGAGCACGGAGGCGCATTGCGGAAGCCGGGTGGCGGCGCGACGTTCGGCTTCACGATCTTGGGCGTGGTGTCGAGCCCCGCGATGGCGAGCACGGACCCCGCGAGCGAGGCCGGCACCTTCAGCGCGGACGACGGCGCCTGAACGATCCGTCCATGGTGTCGGTAGCGATTGATCTCCGCTCCGAACGCCCTTTCGGCGGAAGCCACGGTGCCGGTGAAGCTCACGTACCGGTTGCCTGCGCCGACGCGCGTGACGCGCAAGCCGGCCCACCTCAGGTATGCCGCCACGGCGTGGACCGTCGCGGCCGTCGTGCCGAACCGCGCCCGGTACTGCGCCGGAGTCAGGAAATGGCGGTCCCTCGACATTGCCGTGGCTGCCTGCGCCAGAGCGGCGAGGCCACCGCGTGGGGCCAGGTAGACGCGCGCGCTGACCTTCGCGCCGTGAGGCGCCGCGCCGAGCCGGCGCGCGTGCGCAGTCCAAAGTGGCTTGGTGTTGCGAATGGCCCTGGCCGACGAGGCTGCGCCTGCGCCGCTCGCCGCCGTCGCGATCGCGACCAGCGCGAGCGCGGCAGCCAGGGCTGCGGTAACACCGCGTGTTCTCATCCCTTCCCTCCCGTTGATAGCGCCCGGTCCTCGATCCGTGGCGCGTTGCCGACGGATTGTAGTGCGATTTAGAGAATCGTGATCGTGAAAGTCTGCGGCGGGCTCGTGTCGTTGCCGCCGTTCGAGCTGCCGCCGTCGTCGACGGCGCGAACGGTGACCGTCGCCGAGCCCAGCGCGAGCACCGCAGGCGTGTAAGTCAGCGTCCCGTTCGGGGCGATCGCCGGCTGCGCCGAGAAGAGGCCGTTGTTGTTGTTCGTGACGGCGAAGGTCACGTTCTGAGCCGACTCGTCGGCGGGGCCGGGCGAGATCGCGGTTGCCCAGTTGGGGACGGTCTGGGCACCGGCGAGGCTCAGCACGCTCTGGTCGGCGCCCTTCGTGAAGCTCGGCGGGTCGTTCACCGGATCGATCGTCAGCGTGAACGACACAGGGGCGCTCGTGTCGTTGCCCCCGTTCGCCGTGCCGCCGTCGTCGTGCGCGGTCACGGTGACGGTCGCCGTGCCGTTCGCGTCGGGGGCGGGAGTGAAGGTGAGCTTCCCGTCGGTTGCGACGGCGGGGTCGACCGCGAAGAGCGCCGAGTTGTCGTTCGTGACGATGAACGTCACGGTCTGGCCCGCCTCGGGCGCAGAGATCTGGCTCGCCCAGTCCTTGGTGAAGGCGCCGCTGTCTTCGCGGGCGCTCTCGTCCGGGCCCGGGTTGAAGGTCGGCGGCTGGTTCGGCGGAGGCGGAGCCGGCGGCGGCGGAGGTGGCGGTGGCGTCGTT
>DATDFL010000210.1:0-4594 GCA_036522595.1 Gaiellaceae bacterium | reverse complement strand
GGCTCGCCGCTGAGCCGGCCGCCGAGCTCCACCGCGTGCCGGTAGTCGATCCCTACTTCACCCAGCGTCTCCGTGAGCGCAGCCTGCCCGAACTGCGGATTCCGCCGGGAGCCCGGAAACCGCCGCACGTCCACGAGCGTCTGGACATCTACTTCGCATAGGCACTCGACGAGCTCTTCGGCCGCGCGGGTCCCGTGTCCGATTGTGAACACTGCCGCCATATGAGCAGCATCGACGTTCACCGGCAGCACTACAACGTGACGTTCACGCTGCTCGCCGTCTCGGCCGTGTCGTACGCGCTGCTCCAGTCGCTGGTCGCACCCGCGCTCCTGACGATTCAGCACGACCTGCACACGACGACCACCGGCGCCGCCTGGATCCTGAGCGCCTACCTGTTGAGCGCGTCGGTGATCACGCCGATCGCCGGCCGGCTCGGCGACATGCTCGGCAAGAAGCGGATCCTCGTGGTGATGCTCATCGTGCTTGCGGTCGGCACCGCTCTGGCCGGGCTCGCCACGTCGATCGGAGTGATGATCACCGCGCGCGTCATCCAGGGCGCCGGCGGTGCGATCTTCCCGCTCGCCTTCGCGATCATCCGCGACGAGTTCCCGCCGGAGCGCGTTCCGCACGGCATCGCCCTCATCTCGGCGATCCTCGGAATCGGCGGCGGCCTGGGCATCGTCCTCGCGGGTCCGATCGTCCAGCACTTCTCGTACCACTGGCTGTTCTGGTTCCCGCTGGTCGCGGTGGTCGCGGCAACCGTCGGGACGATCTTCTTCGTGCCGGAGTCGCCGGTCCGCACGCCTGGACGGATCGACCCGATCGGGGCTTCGCTGCTCGCGGGCTGGCTCGTGGCGCTCCTGATTCCGGTCAGCGAGGGGGAGACGTGGGGCTGGACGTCGCCGAAGA
Organism: Gaiellaceae bacterium; assembly: GCA_036522595.1. GTDB lineage: Bacteria > Actinomycetota > Thermoleophilia > Gaiellales > Gaiellaceae > AC-32. The sequence continues at coordinate 3,685 of DATDFL010000210.1, read as the reverse complement.
CCCTCGTGCTCTTCGCCGTCGCGGCGGTGCTGATCCCGATCTGGGTCTGGGCCGAGTCGAGAAGCACCGCGCCTGTCGTCGACATGCGGATGATGCGCCTGCGCGGAGTCTGGTCGACGAACCTCGCCGCCTTCGTGTTCGGCTTCGGCATGTACTCGTCGTTCGTGCTGGTGCCGGAGTTCGTCGAGCTGCCGACCTCGACCGAGTTCGGGTTCGGCGCCTCGGTCACGAAGGCCGGGCTGTTCATGGTCCCGGCGACGCTCGGGATGCTGGTGGCGGGGCCCGTGTCGGGACGGCTCTCGACCACCGTCGGCTCGAAGCTGCCGCTGCTGCTCGGCTCGTTCTTCTCGTGCGCCGGCTTCGTGATCCTCGCCGCCGCGCACGGCTCCGACTGGGAGATCTACACGGCGATGGGCGTGCTGGGCATCGGGATCGGCTTCGCGTTCGCGTCGATGGCGAACTTGATCGTCGAGGCGGTGCCGGGCAACCAGACCGGGGTCGCGACCGGCATGAACACGATCGTGCGGACGATCGGCGGCGCGATCGGGAGCCAGGTCTCCGCCGGGATCGTCACCGCCACCGTCGCGACGACTCAATTGCCGACGGAGAAGGGGTTCACGATCGCGTTCGCGGCGTCGGCCGCCGCGCTCGCGATCGGCTTCTTCGTTGCGCTCGCGGTTCCGACCGGGGTGAACGCGCGTAAAATCGCCGCTTTCCGGCAACTGGAGGTAGGCGAATGGCAGCGACGGTGACCTGGGAGGGACTGCGGGACCTGGCGTCCTTTCGGGCCGAGAACGGCTGCGCCATCAGCTTCTACCTCGACCTCGATCCGAGCGGCACGCCGACGCCCGACGTCGTCCAGAGCCGCGTCAACGCGCTGCTCGACGAGATCGTCCGCTCCGAGACGGCGAACCGCGGCGAATTAACCCACGAGCAGAAGCAGGGGCTCCGCGACGATGTCGACCGGCTGCGCGAGTTCTTCGCCTCCGACTTCAGCCGCGACGGGGCGCAGGGATACGCGGTCTTCTGCGCGGGGCTGGACAACGCCTGGCAGCCGCTGCCGCTCAGCGACCCCGTCCCCGATCGGGCCAAGGTGGGGCGGGCGTTCTACCTCGCGCCGCTCGTGCCGCTGATCGGCAAGGGCGACGGCGTGGTGGTCGCGGTCGTCGGTCGCGAACGCGGCGATCTCTACCGGCTTCGCGGAGGACGGCTCGAGGAGCTCGCGAGGGAATTCGACGAGCAGCCGGGCCGGCACGACCAGGGCGGCTGGTCGCAGGGGCGGTTCCAGCGGCACATCGAGAAGCTCGTCCAGGACCACCTCAAGGACGTGGCCGGAATGCTGGAGCGGTCGCTGCGACGGCTTCGAAAGCCGCGCGTGGTCGTCGTCGCCAGCGAGGAGACACGCGCCGACCTCGAGGAGGAACTCTCGACCGAGGTCAGGGAGGCGGTCATCGGCTGGGCGTCGGCCGAAGCGCACGCAACCCCGGCGCAGCTCCTCGAGACGGTGAAACCGCTCCTCGAGAGCTGGCGGGCCGAACAGGAGGCGAACGCGGTCGAGCGGTGGCGCGAGGCGGCCGGCCGCAGCGGCCGCGCAGCTTCCGGCTGGGCGCAGACGCTGGAGGCCGCCTCGGACGGCCGGGTCGACCTGCTGCTCTTCCACGACGGCGCCGACCACGAGGCCTGGCAGTGCCCGGCCTGCGGGCGCGTCGCCGCCGAGGCAGGGAACTGCCCGCTCGACGGCACGCAGATGGAGGAGAGCCGCGACGGGCTCGACCTCGCTGTGCACCAGACGCTTGCCCACGGCGGGACCGTCTGGGCGCTGCGCCAGCGCCAGGACCTCGACCCGGTCGAGGGCATCGGCGCCGTGCTCCGCTACTGAGCTACACAGTTCAGTAGGCTGAGATCGATGGCTTCCCTCGCGCGCACGATCCTCGAAGAGCACCTCGAGCGCGGCGAGCTGGTTCCCGGCCAGGAGATCGCGCTCCGTGTGGATCAGACGCTCGCGCAGGACGCGACCGGGACGATGGCCTGCATGCAGTTCGAGCTGTTCGGCGTCGACCGCGTTCAGGTGGAGACGGCGGTCGTCTACGTCGACCACAACATCCTGCAGATCGACTTCAAGAACCCGGACGACCACCGCTTCCTGCAGGCGATCGCTGCGCGCTACGGCCTCTGGTTCTCGAGGCCGGGCAACGGGATCTGCCACTACGTGCACTGTGAGCGCTTCGCGACTCCCGGCAAGACGCTCATCGGCGCGGACAGCCACACGACGCAGTCGGGGTCGTGCGCGATGATCGCGATCGGCGCCGGCGGGCTCGATGTGGCCGTCTGCATGGCCGGCCACCCGTTCGAGCTGCCGTGCCCCAAGATCGTCGGCGTCTTCCTCGAGAACGAGCTGCACCGCCCGTGGATCCAGGCGAAGGACGTGATCCTCGAGCTCCTGCGCCGGCGCGGCGTCCGCGGCGGCCGCGGCGCGATCTTCGAGTTCACCGGGCCCGGCGTCGCCACGCTGACGTACACCGAGCGCGGGACGATCGCGAACATGATCGCCGAGCTCGGGGCGACCGGCGCGGTGTTTCCTGCCGACGACGAGACGCGCGCATGGCTCACGGAGCAGCAGCGCGAGGACGACTTCACGGAGCTCGCGACCGGTGACACCGGCGACTTCGACGAGGAGGAGCGCATCGACCTCGCGGAGCTCGTTCCACTCGTCGCCAAGCCGTCGAGCCCGGGCAACGTCGTTCCGGTCGAGGAGCTCGTAGGCACCGAGCTGACGCAGGTCTGCATCGGCTCGTCGGTCAACTCGTCATACGCGGACCTCGCGGTGTGCGGTGCGGTGCTGCGCGGCGAGCGGATCTCCGAGAAGCTCGTCTCCGCGACCGCGACGCCCGGGTCGCGCCAGATCCTCGACCAGATCACTCGCTCGGGGACGTACGTCGACCTGCTGATGGCCGGCGTGCGGATGCTCGAGCCCGCGTGCGGGCCGTGCGTCGGCATGGGCCAGGCGCCGCCCTCGGGGTCGAATTCGCTCCGGACCTTCAACCGCAACTTCCCCGGCCGCAGCGGGACCGCGGACGACCAGGTCTTCCTCTGCTCGCCGGCCGTGGCCGCGGCGTCGATGCTCACGGGGGTCATCTCCGATCCGCGCGAGCTGTCGCCGGTCGAGATCCCCGAGCGTCCTGACGCCCGCCCCCAGGTCGTGCAGAACCACATCCTCGAGCCCGTTCCCGCCGAGGAGGCAGCCACGATCGAGATCCCGCGCGGGCCGAACATCAAGCCGCCGCCCGAGCAGAAGTCGCTTCCGGACGAGCTCAAGCTGCGCGTGCTGATCGTCGCGCCCGACGACATCTCGACCGGCGACCTCTCACCGGACGGTGCGACCGTGATGGCCTACCGCTCGAACGTGCCCGCGATCGCCGAGTTCACTTTCCAGCACCGCGACAAGGAGTTCCCGAAGCGAGCGCACGAGTGGGGTGGGGGGTTCATCGTCGCGGGCGACAACTACGGGCAGGGGTCGAGCCGCGAGCACGCTGCCCTGGCGCCGGCCCAGCTCGGAGTCCGCGCCGTGATCGCCAAGAGCTTCGCGCGCATCCACCGGCGCAACCTGATCGCGCAGGGAATCGTCCCGCTGCTCTTCCAGGACGAGTCGGACTACGACAAGGCCGAGCTCGGGCAGACCTGGACG
>DATDFL010000209.1:0-6680 GCA_036522595.1 Gaiellaceae bacterium | reverse complement strand
CGCGAGGCACGGCGATCGTCGCCGCCGCCCCCGCGCTCGCCACGGCGCTCGACCCGAAGAGGAACGGCAGCTCGCGATGCGCCTCGTGCCAGACGGGGATCGCGGTGTCCGAGACCAGCGTCGCCGTGTAGATGGCGAGCGGGGCGCCGGAGGCCGCCGACCCCAGCCGGGTGAGCTCGGCCACGCGCGGCAGCCTTCCAATCGTGTTCAGGAAGGCCGAGACGGAGCTGGCGGTGCTCGAGTAGGCGAGGATCCAGCTGCCGACGCTCATCGGCGAGGTGACCTTGAAGACGCGGAGCATGTTCAGGAAGCGCTCAGGGCGGCCGAGATCCGAGATCAGGAGCAACGGGCTCACCGCATCCGCCGCGGAGGCGATCTGGATGCTCCGCTGCGCGAGAAGCTCGTTCCCCGTCCAACGGGCCACGAGGCTCAGCACCGAGGAAGCTCCGCCGAGCCCGCCCGTGAAGAAGTACCACGGGATTTCCGGCTGCCAGACGGGCTCCTTGAGTACGGGGCGGCCGTAGTAGGACTTCACTTCGAGCCTCCGAGGAAGCCGGCGATCACTCCGACCACGAGGGCGCCCGTGGCCACCGCAGCCGTCTTCCACATCTGGGGCAGGTCGCGGGTCGTCACGACCGGGTCGGGGGGCAGCCCGTAGACCTCGGGCTCGTCGAGCAGCAGGAAGAACGCGCCGAACCCACCGACGCCGTCGTTCGGGTCGTTGCCGTAGAGCCGCGCGCCTTCCCACTCCTCGGCCTGAAGCTTCCCGAGCCGCTGCTCGGCCCGCTCGCGCAGCTCGTCGAGCGGGCCGAACTGGATCGAGTCGGTTGGGCACGCCTTCGCGCAGGCCGGCTCGTGGCCGCCCTTGAGCCGGTCGTAGCAGAGCGTGCACTTCCAGACGCGGCCGTCCTCCTTCTTGCCGAGCTGCAGCCCGAGGATCTCCGCGGGCGGGTCGCCGGACGGGCGGGCAATATGCCGCTTGTCGAGCACCCCGAACGGACACGCGGGCACGCAGTAGCCGCAGCCGTTGCAGATGTCCTCCTGCACGACGACGGTGCCGTACTCGGTGCGGAACAGCGAGCCGGTCGGGCAGACGTCGAGGCAGGCGGCGTGCGTGCAGTGCTTGCAGACGTCGGACGACATGAGCCAGCGCAACGCATCGGCCTCCGGCTCCTTCTGCTCGACGAAGGCCACGTGCCGCCAGGTGTTCGCGCCGAGCTCGGACGTGTTGTCGTACGACTCGCCCGTCCAGACCATCCCGTCCTCGGGGACGAGGTTCCACTCCTTGCAGGCGACCTCGCAGGCCTTGCAGCCGATGCAGACCGAGGTGTCGGTGAAGAAGCCGACACGCTCCTTCGCCTCGTCGCCGTAGGTCTCGGGCCAGGCTTCGGTAGCCGTCATGTCTTCCGCTCCGATTCCGGCTCCTTGCGGCGCGCGCCTTCGCGCTCGGCGTGCGCGCGGCTGCGAATCTGGTCGACGAACTCCGGCAGGTCCGGCCCACGTGGTCGCCGCCCCGGCTTGATCCCGACCGAGAACGCCTTCACCTCCTGGATGTGCACGTTCGGGTCGAGCGCGATCGACGAGAGGTCGTTCGCCGACCCGCCGGTGGTCAGCCCGCGCGTGCCCCAGTGGTACGGCAGCCCGATCTGGTGCGTCTTCCGCCCCTGCACCTCGATTGGCGGGATCCGGTCCGTGACGAGCACCCGCGCCTCGATCGCGGCGCGGGTCGAGTAGATCGTCGCCCAGCCGCCGTGCTCGAGCCCGACCTCCTCGGCGAGCTCGGGACTGACCTCGCAGAACATCGCGGGCTGCAGCTCCGAGAGGTACGGGACCGTGCGCGTCATTCCCCCGGCGGTGTGGTGCTCGGTCAGCCGGTAGGTCGTGGCGACGTAGGGATAGAGCTCCGCGCCCGGCTCGTCGGCGACCGGGTTGTACGGGTTCTCGGGCCGCTCGAACTGCTGGCGCCGCGGGTTCGCGCGCTGCGAGTAGAGGGGATTGTCGAACGGCGACTCGTGCGGCTCGTAGTGCGTCGGCAGCGGCCCGTCCTCGAGCCCCTGCGGGACGAAGAGCCAGGAGCGCCCGTCGGCCTGCATGATGAACGGGTGGTCGCCTGCGATGGCCTCCTCGGCCTTCGCGTCGTCGGGCGGGACGTAGCCGGGCTCCTTCGTCTCCTCGAAATCCGGGACGTCGAGGCCCGTCCACTTTCCCTGCTCCTCGTCCCACCAGATGTACTTCTTCCGCTCCGACCACGGCTTGCCGTCCGGGTCGGCCGAGGCGCGGTTGTAGATGATGCGGCGGTTCGCCGGCCAGGCCCAGGCCCACTCCGGCGCCACGTAGTCCTGCTCCCAGTACGGCTTCTTGCGCGCCGTCTGGTTGATCCCTTCCTTGAAGCAGCCGCAGTAGATCCAGCAGCCGCAGACTGTCGAGCCGTCGTCCTTCAGCTTCGGGTAGCCGTCGAGGAACTCGCCCGTCTCCGTGTCCCAGCCGCTCACCTCCTGCAGCACCGCCTCGGCGTCGGGCTCCTGGATCGCCGAATGGGTCGGGTACTCCCATCGCAGCGCCTTGATCAGCTCGTCGCGGGGTTCCTCCGAGTCGGCGAGCTTCTGCTTGATCAGCCGGCCGAGGTGGAAGTAGAACCAGAGATCCGAGCGGCAGTCCCCTTTCGGGTCGGTCGCGTGCCAGTGCCACTGCAGCAGACGCTGCGTGTTGGTGAAGGAGCCGTCCTTCTCGGTGTGCGCCGCCGCCGGCAGGAAGAAGATCTCCGTCGGGATCTCCTCCGTCTTCAGCTCGCCCGACTCGATCTCGGGGCTGTCATACCAGAACGCCGCCGACTCGATCTCGACGACGTCGCGCACGACGAGCCAGTCGAGCTTCGCCAGGCCCAGCCGGTGTGCCCGCGCGTTCGTGTTCCCGACGGCCGGGTTCTCTCCGGCGATCATGTAGCCCTTCACCTTCCCGTCGAGCATCTGCAGCGTCGTCCAGTAGGCCGAGTTGTCGTCGTCGATGCGCGGGAGCTTGTGGAACAGCCAGTCGTTGTCCTTGGTCGCGTTCTCCCCGAAGTAGGCCTTCATGAGGCTCACCCAGTAGGCCTCGAAGTGGCCCCACCAGCCCGTGGGCGAGCGGTTCGCCTCCATGTAGTTCTCGTGGCCGCCGTAGGTCTCCGTGTGCGGCATCGGCAGGTAGCCCGGGAGGATGTTGTAGAGCGTCGGGATGTCGGTCGAGCCCTGAATCGAGGCGTGGCCGCGCAGCGCCATGATCCCGCCGCCCGGGCGGCCGACGTTCCCGAGCAGCTGCTGGATAATCGCGGCGGTGCGGATGTACTGAACGCCTACGGTGTGCTGCGTCCAGCCGACCGCGTAGCAGAACGCGCCCGTGCGCTCGCGCCCGGAGTTCTCGCAGATGGCCTCGCAGTACTCGACGAACTCCTCGACCGAGCAACCGCAGGTCTCGGAGACGAGCTCGGGCGTGTACCGCTGGTAGTGCTTCTTCAGGATCTGGAAGACGCAGCGCGGGTGCTGGAGCTCCGGGTCCTCCTCCGGCGGCTCGCCGTGCTTCAGCCCGCCGCCGTGGCCGCCGTGCCCCGACTGCTCGCCCTTGGTGTCGAAGCCCTCCTCGCGCTGGCCTGCCGAGCCGTGCACCTCCATCCCCTCGTACTGCCAGGACGTGACGTCGTACTCGCCCTTCTCCGGATCCCAGCCCGAGAACAGGCCGTCAAGGTCCTCCGTGTCGGCGTACTCCTCGTCGATGATCACGGGCGCGTTCGTGTAGTGCTTGACGTACTCCTCGAAGTGGCGCTCGTTCTCGAGGATGTAGTTGACGACGCCGCCGAGGAACGCGATGTCCGAGCCCGCGCGGATGCGGATCCAGTCCGTGCACATGGCGCTCGTCCGGGTGAAGCGCGGGTCGACGTGGAAGATCCGCGCGCCGCGCTCCCTGGCCTCCATCACCCACTGGAACCCGACCGGGTGGTTCTCGGCCATGTTCGAGCCCATGATCGTGATGACGTCCGCGTTCTGGAGATCCTGCTGGAACGTCGTCGCGCCGCCTCGTCCGAACGAGGTCCCCAGACTGGGGACCGTGGAGCTGTGTCATATGCGGGCCTGGTTTTCGACCTGGACGATGCCGAGGCCGACGCAGAGCTTCTTGATCAGGTAGTTCTCTTCGTTGTCGAGGGTCGCGCCGCCGAGGTTGCCGATGCCCATCGTGCGATTCGCCGGGTTGCCGTCCTCGGTCTCGTCCTGCCAGGTCTCGGCGCGCGTGTCGATGACCCGCTGGGCGATCATCTCCATCGCCTCGTCGAGCGAGAGCTCCTCCCAGCGCGTGCCGTAGGGCCGGCGATACTTGACCTTGTACTCGCGGAGGGGGCTCTGGACGTACGACTTCGAGGCCTGGCCCTTGGGGCAGAGGCGGCCGCGTGAGATCGGGCTGGCAGGATCGCCCTCGATGTGCGTGACCTCGCCATCCTTGACGTGGACGAGCTGGCCGCAGCCGACCGCGCAGTAGGGGCAGATCGACTGAACGACGTGATCGGCTTCGTCGATGCGCGGCTTCAGGCGTTCCGAGCGCTGCGATTGCGCCGCGCGGCCGAGGCCGAGAGAGTCGCCCTCTCGTAGCTGCCGTAGCACGGGCCAACGCCCAACGACCTCAGGGAGGTTCACGCTCTCTTCCTTGCCGCGGCAGATGAGTTTAAACGCTTCGCATAGCGATATATATAGATCGGAAGCAACGAAAGGGGTCTGACATGGCCAGCACCATCAACGAGAGCCGGAGGCAGACGGAGCTCGACATCGCGCGGGACGGCGTTGCGACGCGCGTCTTCCTGCAGCCGATCGCGGCCCCGTCGGTCCTCGGCCTCTTTGGCTTCGCCGGCGCGACCTTCATCGTCGCGTCGAACATGGCGGGCTGGTGGGGCACCCCGACCTCGGGCCTCGCCCTGGCGCCGTTCGCGGCGATGTTCGGTGGGCTCGCCCAGTTCGTCGCGGGAATGTGGGCCTACAAGGCGCGCGACGCGATCGCCACGGCGATGCACGGGATGTGGGGTGCCTTCTGGCTCGCGTACGGGATCCTCAACATCCTGGTCGCGGCGCACGCGCTGAAGGCGCCGACGCCGTGGTTCCACAACCCGGAGCTCGGGTTCTGGTTCTTCGCGCTCGGCGCGATCACGGCGTCCGGGTTCCTCGCTTCGCTTGCCGAGAGCCTGAGCCTCGCCGCCGTGCTCGGCACGCTTGCGGCCGGCTCAGGGATCGCGGCCGGCGCGTTCATCTACGGGTCCCACGGCTGGGTCCAGGTCGCGGGGTGGGTCTTCGTGATCTCGGCCGGCTGTGCCTGGTACACGGCGACCGCGATGATGCTCGCCGCCGCGAGCGGACGGACCGTTCTGCCGCTGCTCAAGTTCAACCGTGCGGCGAACGTTCCCGGCCGGCAGCCGACTCGCCCGATCGAGCTCGAGTGGGCCGAGCCCGGCGTGAAGATGGGCCAGTAGCACCTACCTCCGACCGACCCATGAGCCCGCGAAGAGCCCGCCACCAGGCGGGCTCTTCGTTACTGGAAGGAGCCGCCCTGCTGGTTGCCGGCCGATTGCCGGGCGGCCAGGCGGACTGCGTCCTGCGCGTCCTGCCCGGAGAGCCGGCGCTGCCGGTCACGCTCCTGGAGATAGCGCTCGTGCGCCTTTCGGTGCCGCCGATCGACGAGGCGTCTCCAAGGGCTCATCACATCTGATGGTACGCCTACTTGAGGCGGTGAACGAGGCCCGCTGCCGCCGCGAGCGCTCCGGCGCCGAGCAGGACCGCGGTCTTGCCGCCATGGCCGTTCTTGCCGGCCGGGGACGGCAGCGCCTGCTCGGGATAGTCCGGGATCGTCCCCACGTCGCGGGCGAGCTTGATCACCTCGGCGATGTGCATCCCGTCGCGGCCGGTGTCGCACTGCTCGATCTGCGAGCGGCAGGAGAAGCCGTCCGCGACGATCAGCGTCGCCGGCGAGGCCTCGCGGACCTTCGGCAGCAGCACCCGCTCGCCGCACGCGACGGAGACGTCGTAGTGGTCGGGCTCGTAGCCCCAGCCGCCGGCCATCCCGCAGCAGCCGCTGTCGAGCTCCTCGACCTCGAGGCCCATCTTCTCCAGCAGCTGCTTCTCCGGCGAGATTCCACCCGTCGCCTTGTGATGGCAGTGGCCATGCAGGAGCGCCTTGCCGGTGAGCGTCGGCGGCTCGTACTCGAGCTGCGCCAGGAACTCGCTCAGGTGGAACGTCTGCTTCGAGAGCCGCTCCGCGTCCTCGTCGAGCGTCTTCAGCTTCTTCAGCTCGTCCTTGAACACCGCGACACAGGACGGCTCGATCCCGACCACCGGCGTCCCCGCACGGATCTCGTCGCGTAGGTGGTCGACGACCCGGTTCGCGTACCGGCGCGCCATGCCGAGCATTCCGTAGTCGTAGAGCGGTCTTCCGCAGCAAAGGTGCTCGTGCGGGATGACGACGTTGCAGCCGGCGTCCTCGAGCGCCTCGACCGCGGCGATGCCGATCGGCGCGTGGAAGAAGTTCGTGAACGTGTCGGCCCAGAGGATCACGCGGCGCCCGCCGCCGTTTCGCTGCGGCCGCTGCTCGAACCACTCCTTGAGCGTCGGCGATGCGAACGGGGGAATCTCCCGCTTCAGTGAAACCCCCATGGCCAGCTTGGCCAGCGGCGT
>DATDFL010000208.1:0-7625 GCA_036522595.1 Gaiellaceae bacterium | reverse complement strand
GCCGCCGATGCGCGGGAGGAGACGCTGACTGACGACGCCGCGCAGCACGCCGGCGAGGATCGACCGCACCTGCGCCTGCTTGTCGGCCGGGAAGAACTCGACCATCCGGCGCACGGTCTCGGAGGCGTCGATCGTGTGCATCGTCGAGAAGACAAGGTGGCCGGATTCCGCAGCCTTCAGCGCCGTTTCGGCGGTTTCGGCGTCTCGGAGCTCGCCGATCAGGATCACGTCGGGGTCCTGCCGGAGGACGCGCCGGATCGCGGCGAGGAACGAGTCGGTGTCGAGCCCGACCTCGCGCTGGTTGACGATGCAGCCCTGGTCGGAGTGCAGGATCTCGATCGGGTCCTCGATCGTGACGATGTGCAGCCGCCGGGTGCGGTTGATGTGGTCGAGCATCGCCGCGAGGCTCGTCGTCTTTCCGGAGCCGGTCGCGCCGGTGACGAGGACGAGGCCGCGATGCTCCTCGGAGAGGCGCTCGACGCCCTTGGGGAGGCGGAGCTCGTCGAACCTCGGCACGTGCTTGGGGATGACGCGGAAGGCGAAGGAGATCGAGCCGCGCTGCCGGAAGCCGTTGACGCGGAAGCGCGGGAGGTCGTTGGCGGTGTAGGCCGTGTCGAGCTCGCCGGTCTCGTGGAAGGACTGCAGCTTGGCCGGCGCGAGATCCGTGATGGCTTCGAGGGCCGCCTCGAGCTCGAGCTCGGTCAGCGGCGGATGGTCCGGGAGCAGGCCGAGCTCGCCGTCCCGCCGCAACACCGGCGGCTGGGCGACCTTGAGGTGGATATCGCTCGCGCCAAGCTCGACAGCGCGGGCCAGAACCGCATTCAGGTCCACGGAGGGGTTGATCGGCAACGAGCCGCGGCCCCTTGAGCCAGCCGCACGAACCACGGTGGCAGCCACTCGCACGAAACCGTCACGAAAGTGTGCCGAATTTGTGACAACGCATCCCTCCGCTCGAGTGGGCAGAATCGACACCATGCGCCGCCCGGCTCTTTTCACCGCAGGCGTTTTGCTCGTTTTCGTCGGGCTCGGGCTTGCCGACCGGCACGTCGACCTGACCGGGCAGCTCGGCCTCGGCGCCGCCACCTGGGTGGTGCTCCTCTTGGCGCTCTGGCGGCTGCCGCTCGAGCGGCGCGTCCAGACGCTGCTCGTCGTCGGCGTCGCGACCTGCATGGAGGTCGTCGGCTCGATCCTCTGGGGCGTCTACACCTACCGGCTGCACAACCTGCCGCTCTTCGTGCCTCCGGGACACGGCCTCGTCTACCTCGCCGGGATCAGCCTCAGCCAGACGGCCCTCGTGCGAGCAAGGCCGCGCGCGTTCGTCCGCGTCGTGACGCTTTGTGCCGCAGCGTGGGCCATCCTGGGCCTGACCGCACTGCCCCGCTTCGACCTCGGCGGCGCGATCGGCGTCACCGTCTTCCTGTTCTTCCTCTGGAAGGGCCGCGCGCCGACGATCTACGGCGGCGTCTTCTTCGTCGTGCTGTTCCTCGAGCTCTGGGGCACCGCGGTCGGCCTGTGGCAATGGCATGCGGTGACGCCCGGGCTCGGCCTGCCGATGGGAAATCCCCCAAGCGGCGCGATGAGCGGCTACGTGCTGTTCGACATCGTCGCGATCGCCGTCACCGGCCGGCTGCTGGGCTCGTTCCGGCAGCGTGCGCCAGAGCCCGCAGCGCTTCCAGCGGAACGCGCATCGTCCCCCGCACCCCTCGCGGATCCGGCAGCTCGTCCCGGAGAAGCCGCTCCGCAAGCCGCCACGCAGGCCGCGTTCGCGCGATCGTGAACGCGAGCCGCGGGTAGCGGTCGAACGCGAGCTTCGCCGACCACGAGGCTGACATCATCGGCGCCAAGCGCCGCTCGAGCCGCTCGCCGTAACGCTCCAGATCGCCGGCGAGAACGGCCTCCGCGGCAAGGCGCGAGCTGAGCAGCGCCTCGTAGATCCCGTCCCCCGAGAGCGGATCGACCAGGCCGGCCGCATCGCCGACCAGCAGCACGCGCCCGTGAACAACGGGCTCACCAGCGCGCCGCATCGGCAGCCGGTACCCGCGCACCGACTCGAGCCGCTCGTATGGCAGCCCGTATCCCTCGCACGCTTCCCGCAGGTGCTCCCGCAGCCGCGGCCCCTCCGAACGCCAGCCGCCGACCCCCACGTTGACGTGATCGCCCTTCGGAAAGACCCACGAGTAGCCGCCGGCAACCGTCCCGAGGTCGACGACCGCACGCCCTCGCCAGCGGTCCTCGCGCGCGTGAACATAAGAGACGTTCCCCTCGAGAGCGACTCCGTGGCGGCGATCGCCGAAGCCAAGGGCGCGCGCGGTAAGCCCGTTGACGCCGTCCGCCCCGATCACGACGCCCCCGCGCGCGGCGGTTCCGTCAAAACGGACGGTCCCGTCGTCCTCGACCGCCTTCGCGCGCAACCCGTCCCGGAAATCGGCTCCGGCGGCCGCAGCCTGCTCTGCAAGATGCGCGTCGAGCCGCCGCCGCTGGGTCATCAACACCAGAGGCCGCCCGCCTCCCCGCTTCACCCGCGCCCGGTAGCGGAAGCCCAGCTCGAAGCGGTCGACGACGTCCTCGACGACCGGATCGACCGAGAGTGGAAGCTGCTTCACCGCGCGTTCGGTGAGCCCGCCCCCGCACGGCTTGTCGCGCGGAAAGCGCTCGCGGTCGAGCAGCAACACCCGCGCACCGGCGCGCACGAGCCGCAGAGCCGCCGTCGAGCCGGCCGGTCCGGCCCCGACGACGATCGCGTCGAAGCGTTCCACCGGCCAATCGTACGGAAGAAGGAGCCGCCCTCGGCCGTCCTGTTGAAGCGACTATGGGGCCGCAGTAAAGTCGTCCCCCGGGACCGAGAAGGGAGAGCGGGCAATGACCGAGATGCTTGACGTCGCGAACGTCGACGCCTTTGCGCAGCAGCTGCACGGAAGCGTCACGCGACCGGACGATTCCGACTACGACGAGGTGCGGACCCTCTACAACGCCATGATCGACAAGCGGCCTGCGCTGATCGCGCGCTGCGCGGACCGCGACGACGTCGTCGCGGCGGTGAAGTTCGGGCGCGAACAAGGATTGGACATCGCAATTCGCTGCGGCGGCCACAACGGCCCGGGCCTCGGCAGCGTGAACGACGGCCTGGTGATCGATCTCTCGGGGCTCAAAACCGTCACGGTCGACCCCGACTCGCGCACAGCGAAGGTCGGTGGCGGCTGCCTGGTCGGAGACGTCGATGCGGCGACGCACGAACACGGCATGGCGGCACCCGCGGGGATCATCTCGACGACGGGAGCGGGAGGCCTGATGCTCGGCGGCGGCATCGGCCACCTGACCCGCAAGGCCGGTCTCTCGATCGACAACATCCTCGGCGCGGAGGTCGTCCTCGCGGACGGCAGCGTCGTGAATGCGAACGAGAACGAGAACGACGACCTCTACTGGGCGCTCCGCGGCGGCGGCGGCAACTTCGGCGTCGTCACGCAGCTGACGCTGCGGCTGCACCCGGTGAGCATGGTGGTCGCCGGCCCGATGTTCTGGTCGATCGACAAGAGCGCAGACGTGCTCAAGTGGTGGCGGGAGTTCATCCTCGACGCCCCGGAGGACCTGAACGGGTTCTTCGCGTTCGCGACCGTCCCGCCCGCCCCGCCGTTCCCGGAGGAGCTGCACCTGCAGAAGGTCGCGGGCATCGTGTGGAACTGGACGGGCCCCGAGGAGGGCGCGGCCGACGCGCTCGCCGAGGCACGGTCGCAGCCGGGGATCGTCCTCGACGGCATCCAGCCGATGCCCTTCCCGGCGCTGAACAGCGCATTCGACGAGGTCTATCCGCCGGGCGACCAGTGGTTCTGGCGCGCGGACTTCGTCGAGTCGATCCCGGACGAGGCGGTCGAGAAGCACGCCGAGTTCGGCGAGAAGATGCCGACCTGGAAGTGCACCATGCACATGTATCCGATCGACGGCGCGGCGCACCGCATCGGCCCGACCGAGACGGCCTGGGGCTACCGGAACGCCAACTGGGGCGCGGTCTACGCCGGCGTCGATCCCGACCGCGCCAACGTCGATGCGATCAGCGCCTGGTCGAAGGAGTACTACGAGGCGCTGCATCCGTCCTCGGCGGGCGGCGCGTACGTCAACATGATGATGGAGGAAGGACAGGACCGGGTCGAGGCCGCGTACGGCGAGAACTACGCGCGGCTCGCCCAGATCAAGGCGAAGTACGATCCGGACAACCTGTTCCACGTGAACCAGAACATTCGACCTGCAAGCTGAGGAGGGGTATGCCGAGGTACCTCATCGTTCGAAAGTTCGACGTCCAAGAAGACGAGATGCCTGAGGTCGGGCGCCGATCCAAGCGCACGATCGAAGAGAGCTACCCCGAGATCATCTGGGAGCACAGCCACGTGGTCGTCGACGGCGAGGGCACGGTGTTCACCTACTGCATCTACGACTCGCCCGACGAGCCGATGCTCCACGCCCATGCCGCCGATCTCGGGAAGCACACGATCGAGAGCGTGCACGAGATCGCCGGGGACGTCACACCGGCAGACTTCCCGGGCTAGTCGCTCTCGGCTTCGTGAATTAGGACCCGCGCGTCCGGGATGTGGACCGCGGCAGCTCGTGCCAGCGCCAACCGCCGGCGGAGGTCCGGCAGCTTGGAGTCGTCCGCCGGCGCCAGCTCGAGCGCCTCCTTGTAGAGGATCGCGGCCTGGTCCTTGGCCCACCCGCGCTCGGCCTGCTCCCCAGCCCGGATGAAGTAGTCGAGGGCGCGCACCGGGTGCCCGGCGTCGCGCCAGTGGCGCGCGAGGGCGGTCGCGATCTCGCCGAGCTCCGAAGTCGTCTCTTCGAAGAACTCCGCCGCCCGCGCGTGCCGCTCGCGTCGCGCGGCCCGCGGTAGAAGCTCGTACGCGACGTCTCGGATCAGGACGTGCTTGAAGCCGAACTGCTGCTCGCCCTCGATGGCCGAGTCGGTATCACGCACGATCAGGTCGCGCCGCTCGAGCGCGCCGAGCAGCCCCGAGAGCCCGTCCGTCCCGCCGGCGATCCGCTCCAACGCACCGCGCCAGAACGTCTTGCCGATGACCGCCGCATCGAGGAGCAGCGCGCGCTCCGCGGCAGGGAGCGCATCGAGGCGCGCCGCGAGAATTCCCCTGATGGTGGTCGGCAGCGCCCCGCCCGCAGCGGAGGACTCGGCCATCGTCGCGGCGAGCTGCTCGATGAAGAGCGGGTTCCCGCCCGCGGTGTCGGCGAGCCTCGCGGCGGCCTCCATGCTCTGGCCGAGCCGCAGCTGCGCGAGCTCTTCGGCCTCCGCCGAGCTGAGCGGCGACAGCGGCAGGGCCGTGTACGCGGGCAGCCCGCCTCCCCAGGCCGGCCGGGCATCGAGCAGCTCCGGCCGCGCGAGCGTGAGGATCAGCACCGGCAGGTCGCGCAGTCGTGCGGCCAGCAGCTCCACCAGGTCGAGGAGGCCGCGGTCGGCCCAGTGGATGTCCTCGAGCACGAGCATCGTCGGCTGCTCCCGGGCGACTGACTCGATGAAGACGCGCACCGAGAAGAAGAGCTCCTCGCGGTCCTCGACCGACCCCTCCACGTCGAGCCCCGTCAGGATCGCGAGGTGGCGCGCGACGTTCTCGTCCGGGACGCGCTCGCGCAGCTTCTGCAAGCCGACCTCGGAGGAGTCGCTCTCGAAGATCCCGCAGAGCTGCTTGACCTGCATCGAGAAGGCGAAGTAGGCGCTGCTCTCGCGATACGGCAGCGACCGTCCGACAACGGTGCGGCCGCCGAGCTCCGCGACGACCTCTCCGAACTCCTGCGCGAGGCGCGTCTTGCCGATCCCGGCCGGGCCGAGAACCGTGACGAGGTGCGGCACCGACTCCGCGGCCGCGCGCTCCCACGTCCCGCGGAGCACCTCGAGCTCCCGCGCACGCCCCACCAGATCGCCCGACTGCCGGCGCTCCCCCGCCGCGTGCAGCGGCCGCACGGCGAGCCACGCTTCGACGGGCTCCGCCTTGCCCTTGGCGTCGACGGGCGCGGCCTGCTCGTACTCGATCGCGTCGCGGGTGGTCGCCTGAGTCTCCCGCCCGACGAGGACGCCGCCGACGGGTGCAGCCGACTGGAGCCGCGAGGCCGTGTTGACGACATCGCCCGTGACCATCGCCTCGCCGAGCTCGGCCCGCGCGCCCAGCGCCACGAGCGCCTCGCCGGTGTTGACGGCGATCCGCACCTGGACGTCCAGCTCGTCGAGCTCGTGCACGCCGTCGCGGACCGCCAGCGCCGCGCGGACAGCCCGCTCCGCATCGTCGCCGTACGCGATCGGCGCGCCGAAGACCGCGACGATCGCGTCGCCGATGAACTTCTCGACCACCCCGCCGAACGACTCGAACTCGCGCCTGACGAACTCGTGATACGGCATCAAGAAGGCGTGCACGTCCTCCGGATCGAGCCGCTCCGAGCGCGCGGTGAAGCCGACCAGGTCGACGAAGACGACGGAGATGACCCGCCGCTCGTCCCGGCCCACGGCCGCGACTCCAGCCAGCGGCTGGCCGCAGGCGAGGCAGAACTTCGCGACCTCCGGGTTCTCCTGGCCGCAGTTCGAGCAAGTGATCATGGGATAAGGGTACGGGGATGTTCCGCCGCCGCACCGCGTCGCTGAAACGTTCTAGGCCACGAACGGCGCCGGGCAGGCGTCGATCTTCGGGATCGAGAAGCGCCCGATCGTTCCGAACTGCGGCGCCGGCTTGCACGCCTGCGCGACTCCAGCGTCGCACGCGACCGACAGGAAGATGAAAGCGTCCTCGATCGAGAAGCCGTGCTCGTCGACGAGCAGCTTCGCGGCCTCCTCGGAGACGAGCTTCAGCGCCTGGTCGAAGTCGTCCGCGGTCGCGTGCGGCAGCCAGCGGTCCGGGAGCTCCGTCACCGGCCACGTCGCCTGCTTGCCCTTGAGGAGGCCGAAGCGGATGTCCACTTCACCCGCGATCTCGACGCCGGTGAAGCAGATCTCGCCGTCCCCCATCGAGGCGTGCATGTCGCCGACCGCGAACATCCCGCCCCGCTGGCGCACCGGGAAGAAGATGCGCGCGCCCTTGCCGTGCAGGTGGTCGTCGAGGTTGCCGCCGTGCCGCCCGGCGAGCCCGTTCGAAAGCGTGTCGCCGTCGGTCGCCACGCCGACCACTCCGACCATCGGCCGAGCCGGGAATGAGACGCGCTCGTTCATCCGGATCTCGCTTTCGCTCACCTCGAACAACCGCGTCACCGGCGATTGCACCTGGTCGATCAGCTGGCCGAAGCCTGGGATCAGCGTCGCCACACCCCATTCGATCGGTCGCACGTCGAGGATCTCGGCGACGAGCGAGTCACCCGGCTCCACGCCGCGCACCGCGACAGGCCCGGTGGCGCTGTTGATCCGCTCGAGGTCGATCTCGGTGACCAGGTCGCCCTCGCTGCGGATCTGCCCCGTAAAGCAGTCGTTCGTCTCGAAGGTGACGGTCTCGCCGGGGTCGATCTCGAGCACGGGCTCGAGGTCCGGCCCGAAGGCCCAGATCACCTCTTCGCGCGAGAGCCGGTGCTCGGCGGCGACCGCCATCTACGCCTCGGAGGCGACGGTCTCGTCCTCGACGTAGACCCGATCGATGTCGCGCAGCTTGTCCGGGCGC
>DATDFL010000207.1:0-5113 GCA_036522595.1 Gaiellaceae bacterium | reverse complement strand
CGGTGGGCATTCGTTCGCCTCCGCGGTGTCCGCGCTCGAGCCCTGGCAGGCGCTGGCGCTCGTTCCCGCGGCGCTCGCCGTGCTGTCCGGATTCTCAGCGTTCGCCGGGGCGGCCTGGCGGATGACGGTGTTGCAGCGTCAGGCCGGCCGCGCAGCAATCGCCGCGACGCCGCGTGTCTACACCGGCAAGATCCCCCGGCGCGTCGTCCGCCGCAGCCCAGCCGCGCTCGCGGGCTACGAGCTCCCACTCGGGCTGATGGGCTTCCCCGGCGTGGGCTGGTTGTTCGCGGGATTTCCGCTGACGGCGTCGGTGTTGCTCATGCTCGGGCCGGCGCTGACCTGGGCGATCATCCCCGTCGCGTTCAGCCCGTACGGGCGCGGGCCGCTGCGGGGACTGGGCTGGGGCGTCGAGCTCGTCTGGCTGCCGGTGATGGCGCTCGTCTCGTCGGCGCTGCTGTATCGGGCACACGCGCGGCGCCGCGCGAAGCTGGAAGGCCGGCCGCCGCGAGGGCGCACGCGCTGGGCGGGCGGCTACCGCACGCGCGTGAAGGTCGCGCTGGGCGGGATCGGGCTACTGCTGATCGCGATCCCGTTCGTCCCGGCCGTCGCGGGCGTCGGCGGCAGCACGGTCCGCTACGCCTACGAGCCGAGGCTGACCAAGGACGTGACGGGCCAGTTCATCACCACTGCCCGCGGGCCCGTGAAGCTCTTCTCCTGGAGCGATCCGCAGACGTCCTTCCCGCCCGACGCTTTGCGGCTGCACGCATCGCAGCTCGGCTCGCTGATGGTGCGCGCGGCGCAGGTCGACACCGTCGGCGCGTACCAGCTGTTCAACCTCGACGGCAACCAGCCGGTGCGGCTCACCGCGCGCAGCGTCTCGCCGACGCAGCTCGTCCTCGCGCCTGCGAGCGCGCTGCAGCCGGGCCGCTACGCATTCGCGGCCACGCACGAGGGCATGTTCGGCGGGCGCGACTTCGCCTACCTGTGGATCGTCCCGGCCGGCCAGCCGGTGACGGCGATCAGCTCCAAGCCCCGCGCGAAGGCTCCGGCGATCCTCGACGCGCTGCTGCCGCTGTGCGCGGCTTTCGTCGCGCTCGCTTTCGCGGGGCTCCTCCTACGCTCGCTCCTGCGCCGCCCGTCCGGCGCGCTGGCTCTCTGGGCGGTGGGTTTCGTGCTCTTCGCGACCGCCGCGGCCTGCGAGGCCGTGGCGCAGCGGGCCGGCTGGAGCCCGGCGCTCTTCCGTACCTACTACCTTGCCGGCGGCGTCCTGACGGTTGCCTTCCTGGGCGGCGGCTCGGCCTGGCTCCTCCTCCCCAAGAGAGGGCGCGACGCCTTCCTCGGCTCGCTGCTCGTCGCCACGGTGGCGGCGGCGGTGACCGTCGCGCTCGCCCCGGTGAGCCAGACCGTGCTGTCGGCGACCGCTCATGGGCGCCCGCCGGCGAACTCGGCGCTCGGAGGACACGCGTTCCTCTGGGCGATCGCGCTGAACTCGGTCGGCTCGGCGTTCCTGATCGGCGGTTCGCTCTACTCGATCCTGCGGCGGCAGCGGGTGCGGCCGAACGTCTGGATCGGCGGCGGCGCCCTCGTCGTCGCGCTCGCGACCGGCCTCTCGCGAGCCGGCTCCTACAACCTCGTCTACGCGGGCGAGCTGGTCGGGATCGCGCTGATGTTCAGCGGCTTCGCCTTCGTCGGGAAGAAGCCGGCGCCTACGGCCTCCAGGGCCGAACCGCGCCCACGTAGCCAAACTGGTACGCAGGCTCTGACAGCGACGAGATCTTGACCACGTCGCCGGTGTGCGGCGCCTGGATGAACTGGCCGTTGCCGATGTACATGCCCTCGTGTTGCGGCCCGGCGGCGCTCGGCTCGAAGAAGACGAGGTCGCCCGGCTGCAGCTGGTCGGGCGGCACGCGCGTCCCCTCGAAGATCTGCGCGCCCGTGTAGTGCGTGAGGCTGATGCCGAGCTGCGCGTAGACGTACATCGTGAAGCCCGAGCAGTCGAAGCCGGTTAGCGGATCGGCGCCGCCCCAGCGGTAGGGCACGCCGAGGTAGCGCTCGGCGATCGCGACGGCCTTCGCTCCCAGCGTGCCGTTGCTCGGGATGGGGGCGAGCTCCGGAAAGGCCGCGTTCTCGAGCGTCGGCGCATGTCCGGTGATCCCGAGCGAAAGCCACGAGAGCCTCGCTTGCGTGTGCACCGTCGTGACCTGCGCCGCGCGCGCGAGCCCGACGAGGAGCTGCGTCCCCGGGTCGAGGCCGAGAGACGAGTCGCCCGCGACCACCCGCAGGCCGACGACCCCGCTGCCCTCGCCGGGCACGACCGCCTCCTGCAGGACTACGAGGTAGCTCCCGGGCCCGAGCGGCACGAGCGTGTTCGGCGCGGCGCTCACCGCGTGGCCGTTGACCATCAGGCCGCTCACCCGTGCGCCGCGGAGCCCGTGCGCCGGCACGAAGATCCGGTCCGCGTAGACCAGCCCGCCGACGAGCGACACGCCGCGGAGGACGACGCCGCGGGTGCTGCTCGACGCGTAGTCGTAGCGAAGGGTCCAGCCCGCGTCGTTCAGGCTCCCGAAAGCGCCCTGGCCCCCGTTCGCGACGAGATGCCCGTGCACGTCCCGCACTTCCGCGATGCCGCCTAGCGCAGACGGCACCACCGCGAGGGCGAAGACGACCGCGAGGAGGGCGCGCCTCATGGCCCGGAGTCTAAGGGTGAGCGGCGTGAACCCAGTGCGGACCGCCCCAGCTCAGGTCGTACGGGTAGTGGTGGATCACGTGGGCCCAGATGGTCCACGCGACCCAGCGCGAGCTCCCGTAGAAGAACGCGGCCCGATAAAGCGTCAGCAGCGCGCCTCGAGGAATCCAGCGGTGAAGCCAGGGCCAGAAGCCGTCGACCGGGTAGATGTTCCTGTCGAAGAACTCGCTCGTCAGAACGCGCCAGCTGTAGAAGCCGTACACCATCCAGACCGCGTCCCAGATGCAGCCGAGCCCGCTGAAGTAGGCGGCCGCGTCGGTCATCCGTCCGGTCTGGCCCGCGTAGGCCCAGGCGCCGAGGTGGAAGTGAAACGTCCACGGGAAGAGCAGCATCGTCCCGACGGTGTCGCCGGTGTCCGTGAGCGCGTGGGCGAACTGGCCGACGACGAAGCTCAGAGCCCAGAGCTTGCTCCCGAACACCTTCCAGATGATCAGGCCGATCACGAGCCCGAAGGTCAGCGAGTGCGTGAAGCCGACGCCGGGCCAGCCGCGGTGGAACTGCGCGGGGTTCGACGCCTTCAAATCCCACGGGCCCAGGTGGATTCCGTAGACGAACCACTTGCTCATCATGTCCGGCGCGTAGGAGCCGATCAGCAGCGGCACGAAGGCGACCTTCAGCTTCAGGTGCCGCTGGAAGGCGTACGGCTCTAGGTCGTGGGCGGCCCAGCTCATGTGCGCCGCCGGACGAGGGTCGGCACCGCCCACGCGGCGACGAGGATGTACGCGACCCCGACCCAGAAGCTCAGCAGGAAGTCGATGACCGTCACGCCGATCGCGATGTACACCGCCGCCGCAAGGAGGTAGCCCGCGAAGACGCGCAGCTCACGGCGGTTCGGAATGCCGTCACCTGGAAGTCGCAGTCGAGGCACGAGGCGGGAGAGGCTAACGCCGTGAATCCGGCGATGCGTCACTTTCGTATTGATAGTCATGAACAGGAAGACCCCCCTCTCAGCACTAGCAGCACTGGCAGTACTCGGGGCGCTCGCTCTGAGCGCCTGCGGAGGCTCGACCTCGCATCAGGCGAAGAGCGGCGGTGCACCGCGCACCGACACCGTCTCGCTCGCCTCGGTGTCGGGCGTCGGCAAGGTTCTCGTCAACTCCAAGGGCTTCGCGCTCTACAGCCCGGCCCAGGAGAAGGGCGGGATGATCCGCTGCACGGGCAGCTGCGTCTCGATCTGGCTGCCGCTGACGACCAAGGGCAATCCCTCGGCGTCGGCCGGCCTCCACCTCGGGACGGTCATGCGGCCCGACGGCAAGACCCAGGTGACGTACAAGGGCAAGCCGCTGTACCTCTTCGCCGAGGACACCTCGCCCAAGAGCGTCAGCGGGAACGGCGTCTCCGACAACTTCGGCGGCAAGAGCTTCACGTGGCACGTCGCATCGCCGGGCAAGACCACCACGGTCAGCTCGGGCGGCGGCGGCTACAGCAACGGGTACTAGCACGGACGGGGCCGGGTAGGCTCGAGGCGTGTGCTTCGAGCTCGACTCGGCCCCGCCGATCCCCGTCATCTCGGGCGCTGCGGTCTCGCACCGTGAGCTCGAGCTCGAGGCGGCCGACGGGAACCGGTTCGCGGCGTTCGCGGCCGAGCCCGACGAGCCGACCGGCGCCTGCGTCGTGATCCTCCCCGACGTGCGTGGGCTCTACCGATTCTACGAGGAGCTCGCGCTGCGGTTCGCCGAGCGCGGGCACCGTGCGCTCGCGATCGACTACTTCGGGCGAACCGCGGGAGTGGAGAAGCGGGACGACGATTTCGAATACCGGGAGCACGTCGACCAGACGACGCCGGAGGGGATCCAGGCCGACGTGAGAGCCGCGGTCGAGTGGCTGCGCGGCGAGGACTGCCGCGCGGTGTTCACGGTGGGGTTCTGCTTCGGCGGCCACCACTCGTGGCTGTCCGCGGCGGGCGGTCACGGGCTCGCGGGCGCCGTGGGTTTCTACGGCGTTCCGGGGCGGCGCGACGAGGATCGTCCCGGCCCGACCGACCGGGCGAGCGAGCTGGAGGCACCGGTACTCGCCCTGCAGGCCGGCGATGACGGGCACATCACCGCCGAGGCGAACGACGAGTTCGATCGTGCGCTCGAGGCGGCTGGAGTGGAGCACGAGGTTGTCACCTACGACGGCGCCCCCCACAGCTTCTTCGACCGCAAGCAAGAGGACTTCCAGGACGCCTCGGACGACGCCTGGAACCGCACGCTGGACTTCATCGCCCGCCACACGGGCTAGATGTTGGATCCAAAATGCGATGTTTCCCTAGCCAAATGGCGGGAGATAGGCTAGGTGTACTCGACTTCGGATCCGAAATTTGGGAGAATCGCCCGATGACCCGTTTGCTTCTGCGGCTTCGCGATCGCGTTCGATTCAACGGAA
>DATDFL010000206.1:0-4420 GCA_036522595.1 Gaiellaceae bacterium | reverse complement strand
CTTCGTTCGACACGAGCACCTTGCGGTCGAGCTGCGAGACGTCGAGGATCGGCGGCACGTAGCCGTCCTGGAGCGAGCGCAGGCCCATCACCGGGTCGCCGGGGAGCGGCTCGGCTGCCGCGACGGTCACGTCCGGGAAGGTCTCGCGCAGGCGTGCTCCGGCGCCCATGAGCGTGCCGCCGGTTCCGAGGCCGGCGACCAGGACGTCGACGCGGTCGAGCGCCTCGGCGATCTCCGCGCCCGTGCCGTCGTGGTGGGCGTGCACGTTCGCCTCGTTCGCGTACTGGAAGAGCATGTGGTAGCGGGGCTCGCGCTCGGCCAGCTCTTGCGCCACGCGGACGGCGCCGTTCGAGCCTTCCTCGCCGGGAGACTCGATGATCTCAGCGCCGTAGAGGCGCAGCAGGCGGCGGCGCTCCTCGGTCACGTTCTCGGGCATCACGCACGTGAGGCGGTAGCCCTTGAGCCGCGCGACGAGGGCCAGCGAGATCCCCGTGTTGCCGCTCGTGGGCTCGAGCAGCTCGGCGCCGGGCTCGAGGTCGGCGGCTTCGATCATCGCGAGCGCGACGCGGTCTTTGATCGACCCCGTCGGGTTCTGTCCCTCGAGCTTCGCGTAGAGCTTGACGTCCGGCTTCGGCGAGAGCCGAGGCAGCTCGACGAGCGGCGTGTTGCCGACCAGCTCCAGGAGACTCGCGGCCACGGCCGCGCGCGTCACGTCGGCTTCGGACCGGTCCGGGGACTGTCCCCGGACGGGGCTCCGCCGGCCATGGCTGGAAGCAAAATTATCTGTGACTTTTCGTCCACAGGCGTGTCCAGCCCGTCCTTGGTGCGGACGTCCTCGCCCTCGACGTACACGTTCACGAACGGCGCCAGGTCGTCGTCCTCGAGCAGCTGGCCCCGCAAGGCCGGGAAGCGGCCCATCAGGTCGTCGAGCAGCTCGCGGACGGTGTGCCCGCGCGCCTCGACCTCGCGCTCGCCCTGCGTCTCGCCGCGGAGCGTCGGTGGAATCCGGATTCGGCTCAATGCGTGACCCCCTGGCAGAACTCGACGTAGTCGATGTACTCGGTGATGGTCGGGCTCTCGCCGCAGACCGGGCAGTTCGGGTCGCGCCGCAGCTTCATCGTCTGGAACTCCTCTGCGAGCGCGTCGTACAGCAGCAGCCGGCCGACGAGCGGCTCGCCGACTCCGAGCGCGAGCTTCAATGCTTCGGTCGCCTGGATCGAGCCGATCACACCCGGAAGCACGCCCAGCACGCCGCCCTCGGCGCAGCTCGGTGCCAGCTCGGGGGGCGGCGGCTGCGGGAACAAGCAGCGATAGCAGGGCCCTTCTCCCGGCTTGAACACGGTCACCTGCCCCTCGAAGCGGAAGATCGACCCGTGGACGACCGGAACGTCGTGCCACACGGAAGCGTCGTTCACGAGGTACCGCGTCGGGAAGTTGTCCGCGCCGTCCACGATCACGTCCCAGCCGGGCTCGAGGATCCGGTCGATGTTCTCCGAGGTCAGCCGCTCCCGGAACGAGACGACCTCGACGTCCGGATTCAGCGCCTCGAGCGTCCGCCGCGCCGAGTCGACCTTCGGCTCGCCGAGCCGGTCCGTCGAGTGCACGATCTGGCGCTGCAGGTTCGTCTCGTCGACGACGTCCGCGTCGACGATCCCGAGCCGCCCGACCCCCGCCGCCGCGAGGTACAGCGAAGCCGGCGAGCCGAGCCCGCCCGCGCCGATCAGGAGGATCCGCGAGTCGAGCAGCCGCAGCTGCCCCTCCTCGCCGACCTCCGGGATCAGCAGGTGGCGGCTGTAGCGGGTCTGCCGAGCCGGCCCGAGCGTCCGCGGGAGGTCTGTCGGCAGCCCGTTGCGCTGCCAATCGGTGTAACCGCCCGCGAGCGACACCGGCCTCTCGTAGCCGAGCTCGGCAAGGGTCTTGGCGGCGAAGGCGGAGCGGTTGCCAACCGCGCAATAGAGGACGACCGGCTGTGACCGGTCAGGAGCCGTCTGCTCGATCCGCGATTCGAGATAGCCGCGCGGGATGTGCACAGCGCCCGGGATCCGTCCCTGCTCCCATTCGTCACGCTCGCGCACGTCGACCAGCAGCGCGCCCTCGTCCACGAGCGACTGCACGCGCTTCGGATCGGCCTCTTCGATTCCGGCCCTCGCGGCCTGGAGTAAATCTCGGTACGACGACATCGCTTTCGATTGTATAGCGAGGCTATCGTCAGCCGCATGACTCCTCGCGCGCGCGTGTTCTCGCTGGTCGCCCTCGCCGCGGTCGTCGCCTCCGGCGTCGTGGTGATCGGGGTGCTCGCGACCCGGAGCAACGTCCCGACCGTAAAGCCGCGCAAGGGCGCGCCGCCGCTGGCCCTCGATCTCGGCGTTCGCAACGATGCCGAGGCGCAGGCGCTGCGCCAGGCCGAGAACCTCTACGACCATCAGCAGCGCGACCGGGCGGCCGCGATCTTCAAGCGCTACGACTCGCTCGAGGCCGAGGTCGGCGCCGCGCTCGCGGCCTGGCCCGCCGACACCGTGCGACGGCTGCAGACGCTCGCCGCCGAGAACCAGAAGAGCTCGCTCGTCGCGTTCAACCTGGGCTCGGCGCTCTACTGGTCGCGGCGAGACCAGGAGGCGGAGACGGCCTGGCGCGCAGCGGCGAAGCTACAGCCCGACTCGCTGTACGCCGTCGCGGCCGGAAACTTCCTCCACCCGCGCTTCGCGCCCTGGCTGCCCGTCTTCGTCCCGTCGTTCCCCATCCCGAGCCGCATCGCGGGACTGAGCCCGCCGCAGCAGTTCGCTGCGTTCCGGCAGGACGCCAAAAGGGGCGGCGCGCACGCGAAGATCCTCTACGGGGTCGCGCTGCAGCGGCTCTACCACCCGCTGTCGGCGGAAGCCGAGTTCGCGGCCGCCGAGCGCGAAGCCCCGAAGGACCCGGAGGCCGTTGCCGCCGCCGCGGTCGGCCTCTTCGACAAGGCCGATCCGTCGAAGGCGTTCAGCCGCCTCGGCCCGCTCGTGCGCGTGTTTCCGCACGCCCAGACCGTCCGGTTCCACCTCGGTTTGCTCCTGCTCTGGATGGCGCAAGTCCCGCAGGCGCGCGAGGAGCTGCAGAAGGCCCGCGCCGAGGGTCCCGGAACTCCGCTCGGGCAGCAGGCTTCCGGCTATTTGCAGGCACTTCGCAAGCCTGGGACCCGCTGACCGAAAAATGAGCCGTTCGGCCTATGGCGTCCGTCCGGGCCGTGTGTGAGAGTGCCGCATCCGCAAGCCGCCTGCGGACCTGTCACGAGCCCAGAGAGGAGTCGCAGTTGAGCGAGGAGGGGGAACGGGGCCGGTCGCTGAGCATCGCAGAGGTGCTCGAGACTGACGAGGCCAAGGGGTTGCTGGAAAGCGGGCGTACGAACAGCTCGCTCACGACGGAGGAGATCGCGCTCGCGCTCGGCGAGCTCGAGCTCGATGCGGCGCAGATGGACGACTTCTACCACGCGCTCGAGGAACTGCAGATCGAGGTCTTGGACGGCAGCGGCGGAGCGGAGGAGCGCGAGCCGCAGGCCGAGACCGCGCGCGAGATCAGCACCGACTCGCTGCAGCTGTTCCTGAAGGACATCGGCAAGGTCGACCTGCTGACCGCCGCGCAGGAAGTCGAGCTGGCCAAGCGCATCGAGCGCGGCGAACACAAGGCGAAGCAGGAGATGGTCGAGGCGAACCTCCGCCTCGTCGTCTCGATCGCAAAGAAATACCGGAACCAGGGCCTGCCCTTCCTCGATCTCATCCAGGAGGGGACGATCGGGCTGGTTCGCGCCGCCGAGAAGTTCGACCACCGCAAGGGGTTCAAGTTCTCGACCTACGCGACCTGGTGGATCCGGCAAGCCGTCGCGCGCGCGCTCGCAGACAAGGCGCGCACGATCCGGATGCCGGTGCACATCGTCGAGAAGCTGAACAAGATCGTCCGCTCCGAGCGGAAGCTCCGCGCCGAGCTGGGCCGAGAGCCGACCGCCTGGGAGATCGGGATCGACGTCGAGCTCGAGGCCGGCGAGGTCGAGCAGATCCGCCGCAGCTCGCAGGCGCCGGTGTCGCTCGAGAAGCCGGTCGGCGACGAGGAGGAGTCGGAGTTCGGGCACTTCCTCACCGACGAGAGCGAGCCCCTGCCGGAAGAGGCCGCCGAGGTCGAGATGCGCAAGGCGACGCTGAAGCGCGTGCTCGGAACTCTCAGTGTCCGCGAGCGGCGTGTGCTCGAACTGCGCTACGGCCTCAACGGCGAGCACCCGTGCACGCTCGACGAGGTCGGCCGCGCGTTCAACGTGACGCGTGAGCGGATCCGCCAGATCGAGAACCAGAGCCTGAAGAAGCTGCGGGCGCTGGCCGACTCGGTAGCGCTGCGCGAAGTGGCGTAAGTTCAATCCAGAGGGCACTTGCGAGGGGCGCCGGAGACGGCGCCCCTC
>DATDFL010000205.1:0-38895 GCA_036522595.1 Gaiellaceae bacterium | reverse complement strand
CGAGGCGCGTGACTCCCAGATCAGGCTCTCATGGATCTGCGCGCCGGTCTCGACCTCCTTGTACGGATAGATGCGAACTCCCGGGAAGACGGCGCTCTGAGCCCCGAGGGTGACCTCGTCGCCGATCGCCGCGCCCTCCTGAACGTGCACGTGGGCGCGCACGTCGCAGTTGCGGCCGAGGACGGCGCCCTCGACGCGCGCACTGCGGCCGATGTGGGTCGAGGCGTCGATCACCGACCGCTCGGTGCGCCCCCGCTCGAGCAGCGTCACGCTCGCGGAGAGCACGGAGTAGGCGCCGACGGTCGCATCCGGGGCGATGCGGCAGTAGTTGCCGACGAACGCGGGCCCCTCGATCGCCGCGAGGTCGTCGACCTCCACCCCCTCCCCCAGCCAGACGTTGCCGCGCAGCCGGATCCCGGGGATGTTCAGGCGCACGTCTTCGTCGAGGGCGTCGAAGTTCGCCTGGCGGTACTGGTCGAGGTTCCCGATGTCCTGCCAGTAGCCGTCGAAGACGTGGCCGTAGAGCGGGCGGCCCATCTCGAGCAGGAGCGGGAAGAGCTCCTTCGAGAAGTCATACGGGCGGTCAGTCGGGACGTGCCTCAGAACCTCGGGGTCAAGCACGTAGATCCCCGTGTTGATCGTGTCCGAGAAGACCTGGCCCCAGGACGGCTTCTCCAGGAACCTCTCGATGCGGCCTTCCTCGTCGGTGACGACGATCCCGAACTCGAGCGGGTTGTCCACCGACTTGAGCCCGATCGTGACCGCAGCGCCTTTCTCCTGGTGCGTCTTGACGATCGCGCTCAGGTCGACGTCGCAGAGCGCGTCGCCGGAGATGACCAGGAAAGGCTCGTCAAGGACGTTGCTCGCGAGGCGCACCGAGCCCGCGGTGCCGAGCGGCGACTCCTCGACCGAGTACTCGATTCCGAGCCCGAGCGCCTCGCCGTCGCCGAAGTAGCTGCGGATCGCCTGCGGCATGAACGCGACGGTGACCACCACCTCGTCGAAGCCGTGCTGCTTGAGCAGCTCGAGGATGTGCTCCATGCAAGGCTTGCCGACGATCGGGACCATCGGCTTCGGCTGGTTCGAGGTCAGCGGGCGCAGCCGGGTGCCCTCGCCGCCGGCCATCACGACCGCCTTCACGCCGTTCTCACCTCCCGTCGCGCCTTCAGGAGGTAGCCCGCCAGCGAGACCGCGGCCAGCGCGAAGCCGGCCCAGAAGAGCCAGCGCGGCCAGTCGGTGCCTGCACGCGTGACGAGGATGAACGCGAGCGACGCGTAGAGCAGCCAGGTGGCCGCCTTGCCGGCGAGGTTGACGGCGAAGTCGTAGCCGCGGTCCACGACGAGCTTGTACCCAGCGACGAGCGCCACGTCACGTGCCGGGATCGCGAGCGCCGCCCAGGGCAGCCGCCCTGCATTCCAGAGCAGGATCACCGCGGCGTCGATCATCAGGCGGTCGGCCAGCGGGTCGGCGATCGTGCCGAAGCGGGACTCGACGTGCCAGCGCCGTGCCAGGAAGCCGTCGATTTGGTCCGTGACGCCGGCGACGCCGAAGACGATCGCGGCCGGCCAGCTGTGGCCGCCGTCCGACGCGAGCACGAGACCTCCGAACGCGGGGATCATCAAGAGGCGCGCGATCGTCAGTGCATTCGGGATCCAGCGCACGCTGAAAGGATACGGCGGTGGCTTCGCTGACCTTGCCGGGGTTCGTCAACGCGCACAGCCATGCATTCCAGCGCGCCCTGCGCGGCCGCACGGAAGGCGCGGACTTCTGGGGCTGGCGCGACTCCATGCTGGCCCTGGCCGAGGGGCTGTCGCCCGACCAGGTGCGGTCGGGCTACGTCCAGGTCTATCGCGAGATGCTGGCCGCCGGTTACACCGTCGTCGGCGAGTTCCACTACCTCGGGCTTCCCGAAGCGCACGCTGCGGTGGAGGCTGCCGCTGAGGCGGGCATCGAGATCGTGCTGCTGCTCTCGGCCTACGGGCGCGGCGGGCTCGAGCGCTTCCGGCAGGAATCGCCTGCCGACT
Source organism: Gaiellaceae bacterium (assembly GCA_036522595.1). Classification (GTDB taxonomy): domain Bacteria; phylum Actinomycetota; class Thermoleophilia; order Gaiellales; family Gaiellaceae; genus AC-32. Next base: position 36,871 of record DATDFL010000205.1, on the reverse strand, counting down.
ACCTGGTGCAGCTCGAGGAGGTGCGGGCCACCGGAGTGCGCGTAGGGCTTGCCCCCCACTCCGTCCGCGCCTGCCCGCGCGACTGGCTCGAGGAGCTCGGCCGCTACGCCGCCGCGGAAAGCCTTCCGTTGCACGTGCACGCGGACGAGCAGCCGCGGGAGATCGAGGAATGCGTCGCCGAGCACGGCATGCGGCCGATCGAGCTTCTGGCCGAGACCGGCTGCCTCGGGCCGCACGCGACCGTCGTGCACGCGACGCACGCTGACGCGCACGAGCTCGACCTTCTCGCTGAGGCGGGGTCGCGGGTATGCGTCTGCCCCACCACGGAGGCCAACCTCGGCGATGGTTTCGTGCCCGCGGAGGAGATCTGCCGGCGCGGCATCGGAATCTGCATCGGCTCGGATTCGAACGTGCGGATCGACCCGCTGGAAGAGCTCCGTGAGCTCGAAGGGATCGCACGGCGTCGCACCGGGACGCGCAATGTCCTCTCCGTGTCGACGCTTCTCTGCTGCGGCGCCGACGAGGGTGCCGCGGCACTCGGTCTCGAACGGTGGCCGGACGTGGAGATCGACCTCGACCATCCGTCGCTTGCGGGCGTCGACGACGTCCACGCGGCCCTTGTCTTCGGCTGCAGCGCAGACGTCTTCGCCTGACCTTTCCACAGGCGCGCGAAGGTTTTCCACACTCAGGCGCACGTTCTGTGGATTTCTTGCATCCATCGAAAAACTGACACAAAATCAGTGCGCCGGTCCTCCCCGCTCCTCCGCCGCAGAAGGACGCGGGCGGCGCCAAAGCCAGGAACAGCGTCAAAAGGGGAGGAACACATGCGGCCACTGCGGATCTTGATCGCGGACGACCATCCGCTGATGTTGGAGGCGATCAAACTCGCCCTGGTGGAAGAGCACGACTTCCAGATCGTCGGCCAGGCCGAATCCGGAAGCCAGCTTCTGCCGCTCGTCGGCCAGACACAACCGGACCTGGTGCTGCTCGATCTCTTGATGCCGGGCATCGACGGGCTCACGTGCATCAAGCTCCTCCGGAAGCGATTCCCGTCCGTGCGGGTGATCGTCCTCTCGGCGCACGACTCGAACGAGGTGATCGTGGCCGCGCTCGAGGCCGGCGCCGATGCGTTCATCCTCAAGAGCGTCGACCCCTCGACGCTCGCGGAGGCGCTGCGGCAGGCGATCAAGCGGCCGGTTGCGAAGGCGATCGGGCGTGCCGGCAACGGGCTTCATCCGGCGGTCCAGGAGAAAGGTCTCAGCCAGCGAGAGCTCGACGTCCTGCGGGCGCTCGCCGAGGGGAAGTCGAACAAGGAGATCGCGCAGTCCCTGTGGCTCGCGCAGCAGACCGTCAAGTTCCACCTGACGAGCATCTACCGCAAGCTCGACGTGAGCAGCCGAACGCAGGCGGTGCACTGGGCGTACCACCACGGCCTCGTCGAGGCGGGGCTGGCCTCGGAGGATGGAGCAGGACTTGCCCCTTCGGTCCCCAGCGGCGCGAAGAACCCGGCCTGAACGGAGGCTGAACAACGCCTAGAGGGAACGCTCCAATCGGCGTAACCTCAGTTCATCGCGACAACAGCGTCCGACAAGCCAGCGCCCACCGAGACGACCAGTGCTCGCGGGCCGCTTTGGCGCCGGGTCCCGTTGCCCATCATCGTGACCCTCGTTGGCGTTGCCTTGAGCGCGTGGCTGCTTCCAGCCATCACACGCCAGTGGGACGACCGCCAGAAAGCTCATGACCTCAAGGCGACTCTCGTCGCAAAAATGACCTCTGACACTGCCCGGACACTCGAGCAGGAGCGGGCAAACCTCTATCGAGAGAGCGTCCCGTTCCTCAATCTGAAGAAGGCAAGCGTCACGGGCCTGCCCGCGACCCTCCCGCCGATTCAGACCGAGTGGGCCGTGGCCAGTATTGGCACTGACGCGAAAATGCAGGCCTTCTTCCCGGGCACGTTGGAGCTCCAGCAGTGGACGGGCTACCGCGAGCTCATCGACGCGCTCTTGCAATGGCTTGGCGGTACCCAGCGGTGGGATTGGCAGTTCCGCGACGAGTCCGACGCAGAACTAGTGGATGAGATTGCACATGTGGAGGTACTGACGAACGTCACGAAGAGCGGCGACATCCCTTCGGCCACAACTCAGGGGTGGCTCAAGCGTTTCGTCCACACGCACGGAAGGCTCGTGCGCCTCGTTGCGCAGGAGCAAGGAGGGAGTCTCCCTCCCCGCCGTGCCGCCGAAGCCGCGGTGCTGGCGAAGGCGCAACTAGCCCAGTACCGCAGTCTCGAGAATGTTCTTCTCGCAGTCGAGACGCAGATCACAACCGGACTGCTTGCCGCGCACCCGAAGGGCTACAGCACCACCTCGAGTGACTTCTTCCATGATCTGGTGCCGTAGGAGCGGACGGCCAAGACGCCGCGAACCCGCGCTAAACGCCTCTCTTAGTCGGGGCGCCGAGATTTGAACTCGGGACCTCTAGTCCCCCAGACTAGCGCGCTAACCAGGCTGCGCCACGCCCCGTCACGCGTCACTCTAGCTCACGCCTGGTTAGCGGAACGGCCGCGCCGCTGATCGCGATTCAGTTGTGCTTTCGAAAGGTTCCGGCGCGAAGGTCGTTCCACGCCGCCTCGTCGAACGGGACGTCGTGCTTGGGGAAGACCAGGTTGCGCCGGCGTACGGTCTCTGGCTTCCGGGCCGGCTCTGTTACCAGCAGTTCTGGCGTGGGCCTCGCCAGGATTCGGAGGCCCGCGCTTCGGGCTAGCGCTGCCAGCGCCGTGTAGTTCGGCAGCCACCAGTTCGTGACGTCGCCTCGGTACCGGCCCTCGACGAAGCTCAGACGCGGGAAGTCGTCGGCGACGACGTCGTCGGGCTCGGCATCCGCCCACAGCTCGTGGGACAGCTGCGGCCCGACCAGGTGCGACTGGAGGAAGAGCTGCCGCCGCGTCATCTCGGCCAGGCGATCGAGCACCAGGAGCGGATAGCGGAGGTGGTAGAGCACGCCGAGGACCAGCATGTAGTCGAAGTGCTCGTCCCGCGTGACGCAGTAGGTGTGGATGTCCTCGCCCACGATCTCGGCGTCGACGCCGAATTGCGAGTAGACGAACCGCGCCTGCGCGGCGAACTGCTCGACCGGCTCAACCAGAACGCAGCGTCCAGCCCCGCGCAGCAGCATCTGCAGGCCGAAGTACCCGGAGTTGCCGCCGACGTCGAGGACGCTCGCCCCGGCCAGGTCGTCTGGAAGGTGCGCTCCGATCGGCTCCCAGCGCTCGGCCGGGTCGTAGCCCGCCGTGCTGTCGTCGCCGGTGCGGACGCCGTTCGGAAGCTCGAAGTGGTGATGCCACCAGCCGAGCTCGCGGACCGCCTGCTCCGTCTCCTCTCGGCTCAGCTGCTGCGGACGGCGAAGACGCATTTCGGCAGGGTAGACCGCGGCGTCTTCGGGTAGGGCAACAGAGAGTCGGGTGGCCACCCTTCCCCAGGTGACCAATGCCGCTGGTCCCTGAGTGACGGCCGCCCGGCTCTCCGTTTCAAGAGATGCCTGCGCGACACCGACCTTGCGCCGCGTTCCACGCTGACCCAAACAGGTCTGTTCTCTCGGCTAGCAAAAGACTGACCTTCACTCTGTCGTCGCAGTGCGAGATACTCGGGCCGTGCAGGCAGGTCGTGCCGCCCCCGAGATGATCCGGGTCCTGCTCGCGGATGAGCGTCCGCTCTTCGCGAACGCCGTGCAGACGATGCTGGCCACGCATCCCCGCTTCGAGCTGGTCGGGGTCGCCTCCCACGGAGAGGAAGCCGTGGAGCTCGCGACCGAGCTCCTGCCGGACGTCGTCCTGATCGACGCGGATCTGCCCGATCTCGACGGGCTCGAAGTGACTCGGCGGATCTGCGAGGGCTCAGCGCCGCGGATGGTGATCCTCACCGGCGAGCCCGACGGCGATGCTGTCGAGGCCCACGACGCCGGCGCGGGCGCCTACCTGCCGAAGCCGCGGTCGGCCGCTGACCTGCTCGACACCCTGGAGTTCACGGCGCTCCTGCTGGACGCCGCGAATGCACTCCCCCAAAAGCCATAAAACCGCCGCAAACCTGGCCTTTCGTCGGTAGGCGACCGCCGACCGCCCCATCAAACTCCGACATAGGAGTAACGGGGATGGTGAGGCTGAAACTCCACGACCCCTCGGTGGCGCCGGAGCTGGTGTCCTTCTTGCGGCGCTGCCAGTGCGAGGTCCGGCACCTGGGCCCGACGATGGTCGGCGTCGGCGTCGGCCATCCGGTCGATCCCGAGGCCGCCGCGCGCCGGCTGCAGAACGGACGCTGCTACTGCTGCGGGGAGCAGATCGAGCTCGTGCTCTTTCGCCTCGGCTCGCCGCGCTGCCACGACTGCCGTGAGAGCTCGGGCGCGATCCCGGCGGGTGCGAACGAGACGTGGACGCGGATGGAGGTCGAGTCGTACCTGAAGATCTGGCGCCTGCGCAATCCGGGCGCCCACGTCGAGCTCGTCGCCTAGCCGCTACTCGAATTGCCCAGGCGCTTGTAGAGCCGGTCGATCAGGTCCGGCATCGCCTCGAGCTTGCGCGTGATAACGCGCAGCCGGAACTCGCGGAAGTGCTCCGGCTCGACGTCGAGAGCCTTGGCGAGCTGCCGGACGACCTTGTCTGACGGCACCGGGCGGTTTCCGTGCACGAGGTGGTTGAGGTACCCAGCCGAGAGCTTCGTCTTGTCGGCGAGCGCGCGGTAGGTCACGCCGGTCTCCCCCATCAGCCGCTCGATCGTGGGCCCGAATGCGTCCTCGCTGAAGCGGCGCTTGCGCGGCATCAGACGACCCCTCCGAGCTCGGCGATCTGAACGCGGCGCTCCTCGCCGGTCGCCCGGTCGCGCACGTCGACGGCGCCGTCCTCGGCCGTTTTCTTTCCGACCGTGACGCGGAGCGGGCACCCGAGGAGATCGGCGTCGGCGAACTTCTCCCCGGCGCGCTGGTCGCGATCGTCGAGCAGAACGTCCGCGCCGGCCTCGTCGAGAATCCGCGCCGCCTCGGCCGCTTGCTCCTCGACTCCCGGCAGTGCCACGACATGGACGTCGTACGGCGCGAGCTCGCGCGGCCAGACGATCCCGTTCTCGTCGTTGTGCTGCTCGACTGCGGCGGCCATGATCCGCCCCAGCCCGATGCCGTAGCTGCCCATCACCAGAACCTTCTCGGAGCCGTCCTCGTCGAGGAACGTCGCCCCCAGAGGCGCCGAATACTGCGTCTCGAGCTTGAAGATGTGTCCCACCTCGATGGCCACCTGCAGGTGTAGATGCCCTCCGCAATCAGGACATGCGTCTCCTTCGCGAATTTCTCGCAAATCCGCGAACCGAGGCTCGTAGTCACGGCCGGCCTGGACGCCGCGGAGGTGGACGTCGTCGCGGTTGGCGCCGACGACGTACTGGCCCTCGCGCAGCGACTCGTCCGCGATCACCTCGACCGCCGCGCCGACCGGGCCGATCGAGCCCCCTTCCGCTCCGAAGGCCCGCTGGATCTCCTCCTGCTCGGCCGGCCGGAAGTCCTCGCCGAGGGCCTCGAGGAGCTTCATCTCGTTGAGCCGGTCGTCGCCGCGCACGAGCGCGAGAACGACGCGCCCGTCGGTCACGACGGGCATGGCCTTTGCCGTGGCGCGTGAGTCGACGCCGAGGAATTGCGAAACGTCCTCGATCGTCCGCTGCCCAGGCGTGTCGACCGCCTCGGGCTCGGATAGCTCCTCGGGGAAGTTGGGTGCCGTGGGCCGGCCCTGCGCGATCTCGAGGTCGGCCGCGTAGTCGCCGTTCTCGCAGGTCACGAGGGTGTTCTCGCCGGACCCGGAGGGCGCGAGGAAGTCCTTGCTGCCGCTGCCGCCCATGATCCCGGACTCGGCGGCGACCTCGTAGGCCTCGAGCCCGCAGCGCTCGAAGATCCGGTGGTAGGCGACGGAGTGCTTCCGGAAGCTCTCGTCGAGCCCCGCCTCGTCGCGGTCGAACGAGTAGCCGTCCTTCATGATGAACTCGCGGACGCGGAGCAATCCGCCGCGTGGTCTCGGCTCGTCACGGTCCTTCGTCTGAAAGTGGTACCAGATCTGCGGCAGCTCTCTGTACGAGCGGATCTCTCGTCCGTGGAACGCAACCGTCTCCTCGTGCGTGAGCGGCAGGATGTAGTCGCGGCCCGTTCGGTCTTTGAGGCGAAAGAGCTCCGGGATCGCGATCCGCCCGGTCGCCTCCCAGAGCTCGGCCGGCGTGAGGACCGGCATCAGGATCTCCTGCGCGCCGAACGCATCGAGCTCCTCCCGGATGATCTGCTCGACCTTTCGATGAACGCGCCAGCCGAGCGGCATGAACGTCCACAGGCCCGCCGCGACCTGGCGGATGAAGCCCCCGCGCGCGAGCAGTTTGTGCGAGACCGCGTCGGCGTCGGCCGGATCCTCGCGCAGGGTCGGCAGAAAGAGCTGTGAGGCCCGAGCAATCACCGTTGCCCCGGCAGACTATTCGAGCGGGATCATCGAGGCTTCAGCCCACGGCATCGCTTGCGATGCCGCTGAGAGGCCGCGCGGTTCATCCGCGCGGCCGTTAACCCCGCTCACTCGGAACCCTCCCCCAGCGGGATCAACGAGGCCTCCGCCATGGCCAACGCCGCAGGCTTGGCCATCTTGAGGCGCTTCGGGCGGTGCATGCCCTCGGCGATCCACTTGTCGATCTCGTGGAAGAGCTCGTCGATCAGGATGTCCGAGGAGACCTTCTTGAGCACGCGGCCGTGCGCGTAGACGAAGCCGACGTCGCGGCCGCCGGCGATGCCGAAGTCCGCGTCCCCCGCCTCGCCCGGGCCGTTCACCGCGCAGCCCAGGACCGCGACCTCGAAGTGCTGCGGGTAGTCGCGCAGGCGCTCCTCGACCTTCTCCGCGAGCGTCTGCACGCCCACGTTGTCGCGGCCGCAGGAGTGGCACGCGATCATGACCGGCCCGCGCTCGCGCAGGCCCAGCGCCTTGAGGATCTCGAAGGCCGTCCGCACTTCCTCGACCGGATCCGCGGTCAGCGAAACGCGGATGGTGTCGCCGATCCCGTCGACGAGCAGAGCGCCCATCCCAACGGCGCTCTTGATCGAGCCCGAGTACGGCGTTCCGGCCTCGGTGACGCCCAGGTGCAGCGGGTACGGCACCTTCGTCGAGAGCATCCGGTAGGCGCGGATCATTGTCGGCACGTGGCTGGACTTGACCGAGATCTTGAAGTCGTAGAAGCCGAGGCTCTCCAGCAGCCGCACTTCCTCGAGCGCGGCCTCGACGAGCGCCTCCGCCTGGTCGCGCTGAGCGACCTCGGCAAGATGCTTGGGCAGCGAGCCCGAGTTGGCGCCGATCCTCATCGGGATTCCCGCCTTCTGCGCCGCGCGAACGACCTCGGCGACCTTGTCGGGGCCGCCGATGTTCCCCGGGTTGATGCGCACGGCCGCGACGCCGCACTCGATCGCCTTCAGCGCGAGGCTCGCGTTGAAGTGGATGTCCGCGATCACCGGAATCGGCGAGAGCCGGACGATCTTCGGCAATGCGTCGGCGTCCTCGGTCTTCGGCACCGCGACGCGAACGACCTCGCAGCCGGCCGAGGCGAGCGCGGCGATCTGCGCGGTCGTCGCCTCGACGTCGTGCGTCTTCGTCAGCGTCATCGACTGAACGACGACAGGCGCACCGCCGCCAATCGCGACGTTTCCTACGTGGATCTGCCGTTCGCTTGCCACGGCGAGGAGTCTAGCCCCCGGTGAATCTCCCAACGTCGTTGGAGATCCCGATTACGTAGATGAAGAGGATCAAGGCGATTCCGACCATCGAGACGCGCTCGTAGACGGCCCGGCCAACCGCTTTGCCGCGAACGCCTTCGACCAGCGAGAACATGATGTGGCCGCCGTCGAGCGGCAGCAGCGGCAGCAGGTTGAGCAGCGCGAGCGAGAGGCTGATGAGCGCGACGATGGCGAAGTAGTCGCGGTAGCCCTGCTTCACGGCCTCGCTGGACGTGTGCACGATTCCGACCGGCGTCGAGATCTGCTTGCGGTTCTGCGGGGAGGTGACGTGGAGGAGCCAGTTGCCCATCGTCTTCGTCACCGTCCAGGCGTCGCCGCTTGCGAGCCGTAATGCGGCCGGCGGGCTGTAGTGCTTGTAGCGAATCACGGCCGGCCGGAAGCCGAGCACGAAGCCGCCCGGTTGCCTGAGCGGCCTTGCCCCGGGCAGCGAGATCTTTCTGCCGTCCCTGAGAACCGTGACCACGAGCGGCTCTCCTCCGCTGCCGCGGATGGCGCTGCTGACGTCGTCGAACGTCGGCGTGTCGATGTGGTTGATCATGATCACGACGTCGCCGGGCTTCAGCCCGATCTTCGCCGCGGGAGTGTTCGTGTCGACGCTGTCCACCCGCCGGGAGGCCGCGGACGGGATCCCGATCATGTAGACGACCGCGAGGAGAAGGATCGCGAAGACGAGGTTCGTCAGGGGGCCGGCCGAGATCACCGCGAGCTTTCGCCAGGTGCGCTGTCGCCAGTACGCATCGGCGCCGAGAGCATCGTCGAGCTCGTTCAGCCCCCGGTTTGCCTGGCGGCGCGCGGCGCCTGAAAGCTGCGTCGTCGACAACGCAGCCTCGAGCTCCCGCAGGGCCGCTCGCGCGGACTCGAACTCACCCTCCGCCAGGGGCCGCTTCACGCGCTCGATCGGCTGCAGCAGCTGCGGGGCCTCGTAGAGCGCGGTGCCGAAGTGCACGTCCAGATCCGACGGCGCCGGACGGTGCATCCCCGGAATCTTCACGTAGCCGCCGAGCGGGATCGCGCCCAGGCCGTACTCGACGCCCTTCCGCTTCGTCTTCACGAGCGCAGGCGGGAAGCCGACGTAGAAGCGCCGCGGTCTCATCCCCACGGCCAGCGCCGTGAAGAAATGGCCCGCCTCGTGAATCAGGATCAGGAAGCCCAGCCCGAGGAGAGCGATGAACACGGTCATGCGACGAGCTCCTTCTCGGCGAGGCTGCGCGCCTCGGCGTCGGCGGCGACGAGATCGTCGAGGTCGCGCGCGGGAGCGCCCTCGACAGCGGCCAGCGTCTCTTCGACCGTGGCCGCGATGCCGAGGAACGGGAGCCTGCCCGCGAGGAACGCCGCAACCGCCACCTCGTTCGCGGCATTGAACGCGCAGGGGAAGGTTCCTCCCCGCTCGCCGGCGTGTCGCGCGAGCGCCAGGAGCGGGAACGTCTCGAGATCCGGCGCCTCGAACTCGAGCACGAGTCCCTGCGAGAAGTCGAGCGGCGCGATCGCCGTGGCCGCGCGCTCCGGGTAGGTGAGGGCGTATGAGATCGGCACGCGCATGTCCGGATAGCCGAGATGCGCGAGAGAAGCGCCGTCGCGGAAGCGCACGAGCGCGTGCACGACCGACGTGGGCTGGAGCACGACCTCGATCTGCTCGTACGGCAGCCCGAAGAGGAAATGCGCCTCGATCAGCTCGAGGCCCTTGTTGGCCAGCGTCGCCGAGTCGATCGTGATCTTCGGGCCCATCTGCCAGGTCGGGTGCGCGAGCGCCTCATCCGGGGTCGCGTCCTCGAGCTCGTCGCGCGTGCGCCCGCGGAACGGCCCGCCCGAGCCCGTGAGCACGAGCGAATGCACTTCCTCGGAGGCGCGGCCCTCGAGGCACTGGAAGGCTGCGGAGTGCTCGCTGTCGACCGGGAGCAGCGCGCCTCCTCCCCGGTCCCGCGCGTCCAGCGCCAGGTCCCCGGCGGCCACGAGGCTCTCCTTGTTCGCGAGCGCGAGGGGCACGCCTCGCTCGAGCGACCAGAGGGTCGCAGGCAGCCCGGCGAAGCCGACGACCGCGTTGAGGACGACATCCGGCTCGGCGCGGTCGAGCAGCTCCGTGAGGTCGCCCCCGACCTGCGTCAGCGGCGCGAGCCCGTCGATCGGCTGCGAGCCGGAAGCGGCGGCCGCGAGCTCGAGCTCGGGATGGCTCTCGACGATCTCCAGGGCCTGGCGTCCGATCGAGCCCGTGACGCCGAGCACCGCAACGCGCTTCATTGACTCAGTGTACGGCGGGTTGCCCTGCTCGGATCATGTCAATGCGAGGATCGTGAAATAGGCCGCAACAGCCGCGAACAGAGGTGCGTCGAGCCGGTCCAGCATGCCGCCATGCCCGGCAAGCAGGCGGCCGCTGTCCTTCACGCCCAGGTCGCGCTTGACGGCGGACTCGAAGAGATCGCCGACCGGCGCTGCGACCGCGATCACGGCTCCGAGCACGAGCGATTCGCCGATCGTCAGGAAGTCCTGGTGGTAGAGCGCGAAGAACGGCACCAGCAACGCGGTGATCGTCGATGCGACGAGCCCCTCCCACGTCTTCCCCGGCGAGAGCACCGGGGCCAACTTGTGCCGCCCGATCAGCTGGCCGACGAGGTACGCCATCGTGTCGGCGGCGAAAATCGCCAGCAGCACGGTGAAGACGGCCAGGCGGCCGTGCTCGGGGATTGCGCGCAGGAGCAGCACGAAGGCCAGGCCGAAGGCGACCCAGGCGGTGCCTGCAACGGTCGTCGCTACGGCGACGGTCAGTGACTGCCGCGTCTCCGAGATGCCCTTCAGCAGGAACGCGAGCGCGAGCGTGGTCAGGAAGCCCCCGAGCATCCAGATGGTTCCGCCGAGCTGCTCGCCGAGCAGCGTCAGCACCAGGCCGGTGTAGCCCGCCAGAACCAGCGGGCGCAGCGGGCGGGCCATCACATAGAACTCGTGCAGCGCGATCAGGCCGACCGCGGCTGCGAGGCCCCAGAGCCACCAGCCGCCCAGCCAGACGAGGCCGAGCACCGCCGGCAGTCCGACGACCACGACGAGGACTCGCGAGAGAAAAGGGTTCATCTACCGCCGAAGCGGCGGCGCCGTTGTGCGTAGGCGGCGAGAGCCTGCTCGAGCTCGGCGTGACCGAAGTCCGGCCAGAGCGTGTCCACGAACGCGAGCTCGGAGTACGCGAGCTGCCACAACAGGAAGTTCGAGATGCGCAGCTCACCCGAGGTGCGGATCAGCAGGTCCGGGTCGGGCAGCTCCGGCGCGTAGAGGTTCGCCCGAAGGACGTTCTCGTCGATCGCGGCCGACTCGATCCCGGACTCGACGAGCCTCCGTGCCGCCTCGACGATCTCCGCGCGTCCGCCGTAGTCCAGCGCCACCCAGAGGTTGAGCCGGTCGTTGCCTGCCGTCTCCTCCTCGAGCCGCGCCATCTGCTCCTGGAGCCCATGCGAGGCCCGGTCGCGCCTGCCGATGAAGCGCGTCCTGACGCCCTGGCGCACGAGGTCCGGCAACTCCCGCTCGATCGTCTCGCCGAAGATGTCCATCAGCGCGACCACCTCGCCCGGCGGCCGCGACCAGTTTTCGGTCGAGAAGGCGTAGACGACGAGCGTCTCGAGCCCGAGGTCGATGGCTGCCTCGACGGTCCTCCGCAGCGCACGGGTCCCGGCGCGATGGCCCTCCGCGACAGGCAGGCCCTGGCGCTCCGCCCAGCGGCCGTTTCCGTCCATGATGATCGCGACGGCTCGTGCTCGTTCGTCGCGCTGGTCGGCGTCCACTACGAGGGGGTTCGGCGCGCCCAGCGCGTCAAACCTCCAGGATTTCGGCTTCCTTGCGCTGGAGCAGCTCGTCGATCTTCTTCGTGTGCTCGTCCGTCAGCTTCTGGACGCGCTCCTCGGCCCGGTGCTCCTCGTCCTTGCCGACCTCGCCCTTGTCGACGAGCTCCTTCAGGTGGTGGATGACGTCGCGCCGCACGTTGCGGACGGCAACGCGCCCGTCCTCGGCCATCCCGCGGACGACCTTCACGAGCTCCTGGCGCCGCTCCTCCGTGAGCTGCGGGATCGGCAGGCGGATCAGCTTGCCGTCGTTCGACGGAGTCAGGCCCAGGTCGGACTCCTGGATCGCCCGCTCGATGGACTGGAGCGAGTTCGGATCGAAGGGCTGCACGGTGAGCATCCGCGGCTCGGGCGCGCCGATCGTCGCGAGCTGCTTGAGCGGCGTCTTCTGGCCGTAGTAGTCGATCTGAACGCGGTCGAGAAGCGCGGGCGAGGCGCGGCCGGTGCGCAGTGTCGAGAACTCGGTCTGGGCTGACTCCACCGACTTGTCCATCCGCCGCGCCGCGTCCTGCATGAGGTCATCAATCGCCATCAGGCCTCCGTCCTAGGTCGAAACGAGCGTTCCGACTCGCTCGCCGGAGACGACTTTACGGATGTTCCCGGGCTCGAGTGCGAACACGTAGATCGGCACCTTGTTGTCCATGCACAGGGACAAGGCCGTCGTGTCCATCACCTTCAGGCCGCGCTCGATCGCCTCGAGGTGCGTGATCTCGGGGATCAGGTGCGCGTTCGGCTGCTCGCGCGGGTCGCCGTCGAGAACGCCCTCCACTCCGTGCTTGGCCATCAGGATCGCTTCGGCGTTGATCTCCAGGGCCCGCAGGGCGGCGGCGGTGTCGGTCGTGAAGAACGGGTTGCCGGTGCCTGCGGCGAAGATGACGACGCGGCCCTTCTCCAGGTGCCGAATCGCGCGCCGGCGGATGTACGGCTCCGCGACCTCGGCGGCGGCAAGCGCGGAGAGCACCCGCGTATGGGCGCCGCGCCGCTCGAGCGCATCTTGGAGCGCGAGCGCGTTCAGCAGCGTCGCGAGCATCCCCGCGTAGTCGGCGGTCGCGCGGTCCATCCCGTCGGCGGCCGCCTCGATGCCACGGTAGATGTTCCCGGCCCCGACGACGATCGCCAGCTCGACGCCGGTGTCGCGGACGCCCTGGATCTCGTCGGCGATCGCTTCGAGCCGCTGCGGATCGAGCCCGTACTCGCGGCCGCCCATGAGCGCCTCGCCGGAGAGCTTCAGCAGCACGCGCTGGAACACCGGCGCCTCGCTCTCAGCGGCCGCCTCGTCGTGCGGGACGGTCTCCGTCACTCCGCGAGGGCGTAGCGGACGAACTCGAGCACTTCGGCGCCTTCCTCCGAGAGCGCCTGGGCGACGGTCTTCGAGGTGTCGTGGATCCACTGCTGCTCGGCCAGCGCGACGTTCGCGAGGAACTCCTTGCGGAGACGGCCCTCGACGATCTTGCCGCGCACCTCCTCGGGCTTGCTCTGCACGTCCGGCTGCTGCTCGTAGATCGCGCGCTCCTCGGCCAGCGCCTCTTCCGGGATCTCGTCTGCTGTGCGGTAGCGGGGGTTCGAGAACGAGATGTGCTGCGAGAGCCTCCGTCCGAAAGCACCGTCGCCGCCGCGGAGCTTGATCAGGACGCCGATCTTGTTCGCGGGTGGGTGGACGTACTCCGAGAGCAGCTCGCCGTCGCCGGCCTCGAGCCTCGAGGCGCCGCGGATCTCGACCTGCTCGCCGAGCTTCCCGACGAGCTCCAGCCGCTGCTCCTCGAAGCCTTCGGCGGCTTCGGCACCGCCCGACTCGACCGCCTCCAGCACGGCCTCGGCGAAATCGAGGAACTCGCGGGTCTTCGAGACAGGCTCGGTCTCGCAGCCGACCGCCACGAGCACACCGGTGTTTCCGGAGATCGTCGAGAGCACCTCGCCCTCCGTCGTCTCGCGTCCGGCCTTCTTGCCCGCCGCTGCCATGCCCTGCTCGCGCAGCAGCCGCTGTGCAGCCTCGATGTCGCCGCCCGTGTCCTGGAGGGCGCGCTTCGCGTCCATCATTCCCGCGCCGGTGCGGTCGCGGAGCTCCTTGACCTGACCTGCCGAGATCTCGACCTGGCTCATTCCGCAGCCTCCGTGACCGGTTCGGGCTCGGGCGCCGACTCCGGTTCGGGCGCCGGTTCGGGCGCCGGCTCCGGCTCCTCAGCGGGAGCTTCGGCTTCCACCTCGGGCGCAGCTTCCTCGGCTGGGGCTTCCTCCACGGGAGGAGTGAAGTCGGCCGGGCTCGCGTGCGCCTTGCCGGCGGCGATGCCTGCTGCGATCGCGCGGATGACGAGGCTGCACGACCGAATGGCGTCGTCGTTGCCCGGGATCACGAAGTCGGCCTCGTCCGGGTCGCAGTTGGTGTCGACGAGCGCGATGATCGGCAGCCCTAGGCGGCGCGCCTCTCGCACCGCGAGCTGCTCCTTCCGGAGGTCGATGACGACCACGGCATCCGGCTGCTTGCGCATGTCGGCGACGCCGCCGAGGTTCGCGTCGAGCTTCTCGAGCTCGGCCTGCATGGCGATCCGCTCCTTGGGCGGGAGCAGCTCGAGCTGATTCTCGTCCCGGAGGCGACGGAGCTCGTGCAGATGCTCGATCCGCTCGGAGATCGTTCGCCAGTTCGTGAGCAGCCCGCCCAGCCAGCGGTGGTTCACGTATGGCATGCCGGTGCGCTTGGCCTCCTCCTCGACGGCGTCCTGCGCCTGCTTCTTCGTGCCGACGAAGAGGATCGTCCCGCCCCGCTCGGCGAGGTTGCGCGCGAAGTTGTGCGCCTCCTCGATCCGTTCGAGGGTCTGCTGGAGATCGATGATGTAGATGCCGCCGCGCTCCGCGAAGATGAAGCGCTTCATCTTCGGGTTCCAGCGGCGGGTCTGGTGGCCGAAATGGACCCCGGCCTCCAGAAGCTCTCGCATGGTGACGACGGACACGTTCCGTTCCTTTCTGTTGGTTTGCGCGCTGCTCCGGCGGGCTCGGGTGGAACCGGCGTTCCGTCACGCCGGCACCGCCACCCGACCGTTCCGCCGGGTCGGGTTACAAAGCCAAAAGAGTGTAGCGGCTCAAGCTGGAACCCCCGGGACCCGATCTTGCTCTTAGGAAGTGGCGAGCCGCATGCCTACCCCACTCTCTGACCTCGCGTCCGCCGTCCAGGACCGCGCGTGGGAGCTTGCCGTGGACGTGATCGAGGAAGGGCTTCTCGACGACCAGCTGCCCTCGCTGCAGCGGCTCGGCCGCCTCGGCCAGCTTGGTGACATGCCCACGTTCATCGCAGCGCTCGCACGAGAGCTGCAGGAGCCCCAGCCGGAGCGTCTCGGGATCGGGAGCGCGCTCGCCGCCCAGGCGCGGGATCACGCGCGCGAGCGGGAGGCACTCGGGTTCGCGCCGCGCGAGATCGTCATGGAGTTCCTGCTCCTGCGCCGCGTCCTCTGGCGGTTCGTCTCGGCCCGCGCGGCCGAGCTCGGCACCGAAGACGTCCTGATGGTCGAGCGCCGCCTGAACGACACGATCGACCGGCTCGTGACGGAGTGCGTGGTCGCCTATTTCGACCGCGCCACCTCGGAGCTCGCGCACCGAGCCCGCCACGACCAGCTGACTGGCCTTCTCAACCACCAGGCGTTCCTCGGCGAGCTCGAGGTCGAGGTCGAGCGCGCCCGGCGCTACGGGCACGGCCTCGCGCTGGTCTTCGTCGACCTCGACGACTTCAAGGCGGTCAACGACACGCTCGGGCACCCCGAGGGAGACCGCGCGCTGGAGCGGTTCGCCGCCGCCTTCCGCGGCTCGCTTCGCGTCTCCGATCTCGCGGGCCGCATGGGCGGCGACGAGTTCGCTGCCTATCTCGTCGAGATCGACGAGGAAACCGTGCAGCGCTTCCTCGACCGCCTGCATGACCGCGTCGACGAGCTCGTCGAGCTGGGCGAGCTGCCGACCGGCTGGAGCTTCAGCGCGGGCTGCGCAGCGTTTCCCGACGACGCCTCGGACGTCGACACACTCTTCCGCGTAGCCGATACGCGCCTCTACGAGGCGAAGCGCGCCAACGCCGCCTGAAGGTCGGGCGGCAGCGGCGACTCGACCTCGACCGCCTCGCCGCTGAGCGGGTGCGGGAACGCGAGCCGCCAGGCGTGCAGGAACTGGCGCCGCAGCTCGGGGTCGCGCACGCCGTAGACCGGATCGCCGACGACCAGGAGGCCGATCGCGGCGAGATGGACGCGGATCTGGTGCGTGCGGCCCGTCTCCAGGCGGACGTCGAGGAAGGCGTGATCGTCGAGCAGGCGTTCGACCTCGAAGTGCGTGACGGCATCGCGCGGGTTGTCGGTGTCGAGCGACATCCGGGTCGGCTCGTGCCGGTCGCGGCCGATCGGCGCCTCGATCCGTCCGCGCCGCGACTGCGGACGGCCCCGCACGAGCGCTTTGTACCGCCGCTCCAGCTCGCGGTTCCGCACGAGGTTCTGAAGAGCGCGGTAGGCGTCCTCCGTCCGCGCGACGACGAGGAGGCCGGAGGTGTCGCGGTCGAGCCGGTGGACGATTCCCGGCCGCCCTGGGACATCCCCGCCCGCGAGCTGGTCGAGCAGGCCGTGCACCAGCGTGCCGGTGGCGTGGCCCGGTGCCGGGTGGACGACGATCCCCGCCGGCTTGTCGACGACCAGCAGGTGCTCGTCCTCGTAGGCGATGCGGAGCGGTACCTCTTCGGGCTCGAGGACGGGCTCGGGCTCAGGCGGCTGAAACTCGAGCTCTTCCCCGCCCTCCAGCCGGTGGCTCTTCGCTCGGGCCTGTCCGTCGACGAGCACGCCTTGGGCCAGCAGCCGCTCGGCTGCGGCGCGCGAGCCGACCTCAGGCAAAGAAGCGAGGAAGCGGTCGAGCCGCTCCCCCGCGGCCTTTTCGGGAACCGCTGCTTTCAGGCTTGGCGCGTCTCGCCCACGACGAGCGCGAGGAAGAGGATCGCGACCCCGATCACGATGAAGGAGTCGGCCAGGTTGAAGGCCGGCCAGTAGCGCAGGTCGAGGAAGTCCGTCACGTGCCCGAGCCGGATCCGGTCGATCAGGTTCGAGGCGGAGCCGCCGATCAACAGCCCGAGCGCCACCGGAAGGACGGGGTGCCGAGCCCCGGAGCGTGCGAAGAAGAGCAGCATCCAACCGACTGCGAGCGCCGTCAGGGCGGTGACGAGCGGCGTGGCGCTCGCAAACAGGCCGAAAGCGATCCCGGAGTTCTGGACGTGGTGAATCGAGAACGGGCCCAGCACGTGGAGCGACTCGTCGAGCGAGAGCTGGCTCGAGACGATCCACTTCGTGAGCTGGTCGGCCGCGACCGCGGCGAAAACGACGGCCCCGAGGCCTGCCCACTGCGACGCGCGCGCCGCCAGCGAGCGCTCGGCCGAAGAGATCGGAGTCAAGGCATCGGTGCTCGAGCCGACGCGGACGTCCACGGTCCGCGGGGCGGGCGCGGGCTCCGTCACCCGCGTTCCTCTCGCCGCTTGCAGTCGATGCACTGCGTCGTATATGGCAGCGCCTCGAGCCGTTCGATGGCGATCTCCTGGCTGCAGGTGCGGCAGGTGCCGAACGTGCCCGCTTCGATGCGCTCGAGCGCCGTGTCGATCGCCGCGAGGACTCGCTCCTCGTTCTCCTCGAGCGTGTAGTCGATCTCGCGGTTGACGGTCGAGGTGGCGACGTCGGCGGGATGGTTGTCGCTCGGAATCTCCTCGCGCTCGTCCTCCCTCGAGCCTGCCGCCTCCTCGTGGAGATAGTCCAGCGCCTCCTGCACGCGCGCCCGTTCGTCGACCAGGCGCTGCTTGAAGTGCCCGATGTCCAGGGTGGCGCTCATGCGCCCAAGTATAGGTTCAGCGGATCACGCCGCCTGGGCGTCAGAAGCGTCCTCCACGGCGTCGAGGGCGGCCTCGAGCAGGGCCCGGATCTTGCGCGCCTCGGCGAGCAGGCGCTCGCGCTCAGCAATCGCTTCACGGGTCAGCGAACGCGCTTCGGCATGCGCCTCTTCGAGCACGAGGTCGGCCTCTTTCTTGGCTTGCGCCTTCTGCTCGTGGGCCGACCGTTCGGCCGAGACGAGGGTCGTTCTCAGAAGCGCTTCCATCTGGCGGTGCCGCTCGAGCTCGGAATGGAGCTCCTCGATGCGGTCTGCGAACTCGGCCCGCTCCCGCCAGGTCTCCTCGAACGAGGAAGCGATCTCTTCGATCAGCTCGTCGACCTGGACACGGCGGTAGCCGCCGAAGCGGGTGCGTTTGAGCTCGATGTGGTGGAGCTCTACTGGTGTGATGGTCATTCCTGCCTCCCTAAGGCCTCGCTGGGTTACGGCGCTAGGCAAATTGGTCGAACAGCGCGTTGATGATCGCCATCAAGGCGAAGAGCGCAAGGATGGCCACGACCGGCGAGAGGTCGAGCGGCCCCAGGGGCGGCAGGATCCGCCGGAAGATCCGCAGGTACGGCTCGCAGACGTCTCGCAGGAAGTCGCTGATCCGCCGCACCCAGACGCTGTAGGGCAGCCGCACCCACGACGTGAGCACGTACGCGAAGATCAGCAGGACGTAGACGTAGATGAACACGTCGATGAACGTGTTGATCGACGAAGCCGTGTCTGCGAGCAGCGCAAGCGTGGCCATCAGGCGTGAGTTCGGGCTGTCACGACCGAGTCCTCGGTCTAGGAGCGTGTGCTCCCGCTCATTCGCATCGACCGGCCATTTCAGACGGGCGCCCGAGCAAAGCCCGGTCGCCCTGACGTCGGCACCGCAAGCGGCGCCTAGGCTTGGTTGAAGAAGCCGCGCTCGACCATGCGCTGGCGCTCCTCCGCGGAGACCTCGACGTTGCGCGGCGTAAGCAGGAAGACCTTGTCCGCGACCCGCTGCATCCCGCCGTCGAGCGCGTAGGTGAGGCCGCTCGTGAAGTCGATCAGCCGCTTCGAGAGCTCCTGGTCGACCCCCTGCAGGTTGAGGATCACGGGCATCGCGTCCTTGAAGCGGTCGGCGATGCTCTTGGCGTCCTGGAAGCTCTGCGGGACGACGAGGTGCACCTGCACCGAAGGCACCGCGCGAACCACGCCGTCAGTACGCCGCCCGCCGCGCGGCCGCATGACCGTCGTGCGCGCCGCCGCCGGAAGCTCGTCGCTTTCCGGCTCGGGGTCGGTCCAGTCGTCGAAGTCGTGCCGCCCGCGCCGGGGGGTCAGCCGGCGGACGTTCGGGCGCTCGCTGTACGTGCGCTCGAGGTCCTCCTCGGTGAGGTAACCGTCCTCATCCCATTCGTCCTCCTCCTCGGCGATCCCGAAGTAGACGAGGGTGCGGCTCCAGACGTCTGCAAATCCCATGATCGGCGGATCTTACCGCCCGTAAAGGATTGATCCCAGGCGCACCATCGTGGCGCCCTCGTCGGCCGCCACGCGGTAGTCCTGGCTGGTGCCCATCGAGAGCTCGCGCAGGCCGTAGCGCTCGGCCAGCTCGCGGAGGCGCTTGAAGTACGGGCGTGAGTCTTCGGGGTCTCCGGTCTCGGGCGGCATGGTCATGAGGCCGCGCACCTGATCGTAGGTGGCGAGGAAGGCCTCCAGCTCGCTCTCCGGGATGCCGGACTTCGACGCTTCGCCCGAGAGATTGACCTCGACGAGCGCCGGAATCGTCAGCCGGCGCGCTGCCGATTCGCTCGCCAGCGAGTGGCAAAGCTCGCAGAGCTCGTTCACCGTCTTGGCCTTGCGGCTCTGCAGGTGGCCGATGAAGTGCCAGCGGAACGCGTCTCCGTGGCGCGCGTGCTTGGCCTCGAGCTCCTGGGCGCGATTCTCGCCGACGACCTCGATGCCGGCCTCGGCGAGCGCTCCAAGGTCCTCCACGTCCACGTACTTGACCGCCGCGACGATCGTCACGTCGGGACCGAGTTGATCCCGGATCCGCGAGTAGTTCTCTCGGACGACCTCAGGAGATATAGGCAACGACGCCCTGCCTGCCGGTGCGGCCCTTGTCGCGGCGATGGGAAAAGAAGAGCTCTGGATGGCAGTACGTGCAGAGGTCGGTTCGCTCGACCTCGTCGCAGCCGGCCTCGTGGAGCGCTCGCTCGGCCGCTGTCCAGAGATCAAGGCGACCGTCGCGAACGACGTCGCCATAGCGAGCCTGGAACGGCTGGGCGACCTCGTCGCCCACCTCGTAGCAGCACGGGCCGATCCCCGGCCCGATGGCGGCCGCGAGCTTGCCCCCGCCGAGCGCCTTCGCACCCGCGTCGACGATCCCGGCCAGGAGGCCGCGCCAGCCGACGTGCAGGATCGTGAGGCCGGGGCTCGCGCCGTTTGCCCGGGCAATCGCGACCGGGAGGCAGTCGGCCGTCAGCAGCATCATCGCCTGGGCGGGCTCGTCGCTCCAGAGGCCGTCGCAGCGCTCGAAGGGCGTGCCTGGAGTGACGATCCCGCGCGGTTCGGCTCGCGTCACCTCGGCGCTGTGGTGCTGCCACGCCATCGTCGCCCGCTCGGCGTCCGCGCCGATCGCGGCGCACGCTCGGCGGCGGTTCTCCGTCACGTTCTCCGGCTCGTCCTCGGTGAGGGCGCCGAGATTGAGCGACTCGTAGGCGCCGCCGCTGACGCCTCCCTGTCTCGTCGTGAACGCGACGGTGTACTCCGCCGGCGCCGAATCCCAGCGGATCACTGCGCGATCAGCTCCCGCGCCGCGGCGAGCTCGGAGTCCCGCCCGTCGAGCTCACCGTTCAGCTTCCGGCGGCGCAGCTCGGCGAGGACCTCCCCCACCCGCGGCGACTCCTTCAGCCCGAGCTCGGCGAGGTCCGCGCCGCTGACCTCGAGCCTCACGTCGCGGAAGCGCTCGAAGTAGGCGTGCAGCGGCTCGGGGTCGGCGAGCGCGAGCGCGAAGAGCGGCGCGTCGGGGGCATACGGCTCCGCGAGCGCGACCACCTCGGCCGGCTCGGCTCCCTCGCGAAGGCGCTCCACGAGACGCGGGCCGACGGTGACCGCCGCAGCGATCTGCTCCGCGTCGCGCCGCCGCACCTTCAGGCGCTGGAGCCACTCGTAGACCTCGTCCGTCGGCAGGTTCCGCGCCAGCGCCGCAAACCCAAGCCGCCAGGCCGGGATCTCGAGCTTGTAGTGGTCGCGCAGCTCGCGGAGGCGGCGGAGGAGCGCCACGGTCTCCTCGTCTGCCGCCAGATGCGGATGCACCGCCCGGTCCGCGTCCAGCTCGGCGAGACGCAGGATCGAATGCTCGATCTCGCCCTCCTCGAGCAGCGCCTCGAGCTCGTCGCGCAGCCGCGCGGACGACAGGTCGCCCACGAGGCCCATCTCGATCGTCCCGCGGGCAAGCCGCTGCGTGTGGTCGTCCATCCGGAAGCCGTAGCGGTTCTCGTAGCGGATCCCGCGGAAGATGCGCGTCGGGTCGTCGATGAACGACAGGTTGTGCAGGATGCGGATCGTCTTCGCCTCGAGGTCGCGGCGGCCGCCGAACGGATCGACGAGCCGGCCGAGATCGACGCCCTTCAGCGAGACCGCCATCGCGTTGATGGTGAAGTCTCGGCGGAAGAGGTCTTCGCGGATCGACGCGTGCTCGACCGTCGGCAGCGCCGCGGGCGCGTCGTAGAACTCCGTGCGGGCAGTGACGACGTCGACGCGCTGGCCCTCACCGTAGATCACGACTGCCGTCCCGAACTTGTCGTGTGCGCGGACACGGCCGTTGAGCGCGTCCGCCAGCGCCTGCGCGAGAGCGATCGCGTCGCCCTCGACCGCGATGTCCACGTCGAAGTTCGGCTCGCCGAGCAGGATGTCCCGGACCGTCCCGCCCACCAGGTACACGCCCTCGAACGGCTCGGAGACCGCAGCGACGGCCTCGAAGACCGGTTCCAGGTGCTCGAGTTTCGCGAGCTCGTCCGTGAGCATGGGGCCCGCCCGCTCGGCGGGGGCCGACGATGCCCCGAGGGCCCGCAGCAGGTCGCTTCGCGTCACGACCCCGACGATCCGCTCGCCGCTGAGGACGGCCACGCGATCGTCACCACCGGCCAGCAGGCGCTGCAGCTCGGCGAGGGGCGTCTCCTCGTCGCAGGTGGCGACGCGCGTGCTCATGATCCCCTTGACGGGCGCATGCGAGAGCCCGTGCGTGACCGCGCGGTCGAGATCCTCGCGGCCGACGACCCCGGCGAGCCGGTCGTCCTCGGCAACGAGGATGCCGCTCTGGCTGTAGCGCTGGCATGCAACGAGCGCGCGGGCGACGGTCTCGTCGGGGGTGACCGTTCGGGCCGGGCTGGACATCAGCTCCTGCGCGCGCAGCGGGGGCCGCCCAGCCTGCTCGAGCCCCTCGTCGAGCGCGCGGCGGGCCTCCTCGAGGCTGTTCTTGGAGATCGCCGAAGCCGCCTGCGCGTGGCCGCCGCCTCCGAGTAGCTGCGCGATCGCAGCGGCATCGATCTCCGGCGTCCGGCTGCGCGCGACGCAGAAGACACGCTCGTCCATCTCGACGAGCAGCACGAGCGCCTTGGTATCGGTCAGGTCGACGACCTTGTGGGCGAGGTTCGAGACGCCGTCGACGTAGCGCGGCCAGCTGAGCGGCGCGACGAGCACTTCGACACCGGCCACCTCTCGGGGCTCCAGCTTCTCGATGATCGCGGCGAGGAGCTCGCGCTCCGGCTCGGTCAGCGGCGAGTGGAGGAACTGCGCGAGCAGCTCCTGACGCGCGCCGTGGCGCAGGCACCACGCGAGCGCCTCGGCGTCGCGCTGGGTGGCGGTCGGGTACGTGAGCGAGCCCGTGTCCTCGTGGATACCGAGCGCGAAGGCCGTCGCCTCGAGCGGGGTGACGGCGATCTCGCGCTCCGCGAGCACGCCGACCAGCGTCGTCGTGAGCGCTCCGTCCTCGGAGACGACCGTGTGCTCTTCCCCCGCCCATTCCGGCGGCTCGGCGGCATGGTGGTCGAAGACGACTTTTTCGACGCTCGGATCGAGCGCAACCGACTCGAGCTCGCCCAGCCGGTTCGCATGCGTTGTCTCGACCACGACGAGGCGGCGGATCGTGTCCGTGTCGACCCGGGCGACTTCCGCGAGCTCGAGCTCGTCGGCGTGGAGGCGGTAAAACTCGCGCACGTTGCGGTTCAG
Organism: Gaiellaceae bacterium; assembly: GCA_036522595.1. Taxonomy (GTDB): domain Bacteria; phylum Actinomycetota; class Thermoleophilia; order Gaiellales; family Gaiellaceae; genus AC-32. The sequence continues at coordinate 14,204 of DATDFL010000205.1, read as the reverse complement.
CGAGCCCGCAAGGCACGCGACGGAGCCCGGATAGAGGCGTCGCGCGGCCAGCATCGCCGCGAACGCGTCGAAGTCGGTGTTGCCGTGGGTCGCGATGACGGTGTCGGCCTTCACGGCCCTAATTCTGCCTTCGCCAATCGGCACACATCCGTCACGGTCTGTGACAGACACGTATTCGTTTGCTCGTTACGCTCGCCTCGGGGAGGAGGCCGGGCGAACCGTATTACGGCCAGCTAGGTGGTTGCGGTGGTCGCGATCGCCTCGATCTCGATCTTCGCGCCCGACGGCAGCGCCGAGACTTCGATCGTTGCGCGAGCCGGGGGCTGCCCGCCCACGTGCTTTGCGTACACCTCGTTCATCCCCGCAAAGTCACCCAGGTCGGTCAGGTACACGGTCGTCTTGACCAGCCGGTCGAGCCCGCTACCCGCCTCTTCGAGGATCGCCCGAAGGTTGGCCAAGACCTGCTCGGTCTGCTCCTGAATCGTCTCGCCGACGATCTCCGCGTGATCGGGTCGCAGCGCCAGCTGCCCCGAGACGAACACGAAGCCGCCGGAGCGGATCGCCTGCGAATACGGCGCGCCCTGGAACGGGGACGGCGCCGCCTCGGTGCGCACCACAACCTTGTCCGACATCAGCCCTCCTCCCGCCGGCGCGGCCGGCAGCTCTGTGCGAGTGCGACCCCGAGCGCCTTGAAGATCGCCTCTAGAACGTGCTCCGGTTCCGATCCTTCGATCAGGCGGACGTGGATGGTCAGGCCCGCGCCCGCTGCGAGCTCGTGCAGGAACGTCCCGATCACATCGCGCCCCAGGCCCGCGACGCGGGCGTCGCTGAGCTCGACGTTCGACACGACCATCGGTCGCCCCGACGCCTCGAGCGCTACGTGCGCGAGCGCTTCGTCTGCGGGAACGACCGCCGACCCGTGCCCGCGGGAACCGCCCGAGCGGAGCGCGTCCTCGAGCGCCCGCCCCAGCGCCCGCCCCGCCGCGGCGATCTCTGCCTCCGCCGCCCCGGGAGCGATCTCGAGGGCGATGTCGAACGAGCCGTACTGCGCCAGGAGGCCGATCAGGTGGTCGAGCACCGGCACGCCGGTGGAAATGCTGGCCTCGCCGCTGCCCGCGACGTCGAACCGCGCGTGCAGCCGCCCCGCCTCGTCCGCCTGACCCGTCCGAGCCATCAGTCCGGGGAGGGTAACGAAGGAGCCACGGCCCGCTCCAGCTCGCGGCTCACCGTGCGGCCGAACCGGCTCTCCGCCCGGCCACGCGCCGCGCGGTACGCCGCCACCGCATTCGCAACGGACGAAGGTGCCTGCTCGGCCCCCAACGGCCCGAGCAAATGGCCGAAGAGCTTCTCGAGCTCGCGCGCGACGAGCTCCTCCTTGCCCACCGCCTCCTTGCCGCGCAGCCACAGCATCCAGTCCCAGAAATGGCTGTCGATCCCAGCGAGCGTGTCGGGCCCCGGCTGCCACGGCCCCTCCTTTGCATGCGGCTCTTCCGGAAAGATCAGGTCGACCTTCGCCGGCCCGCGCAGGATCAGCATCCAGCACCACGTGTCGCTGAGCCGGTCCCACTGCTCCGCCAGCGGCTGCAGCGGGGCAAGCAACCCGGGAAGCGCCTCGGCAACCGCCGCGAAGTCCCGCGCCCGCACGCCGAAATCCCAGTCCGACCAGTCTGTTGCCCGCCCCTCCGCGCGCGATCCGATCAGCTCGATCCGCTCGACCGCGGGATGCGGCGCGACCAGCCCGATGACCCGGTGTTCGAGGCTCAGCCTTCGATGCGCTCGATCCGCGCGCCGAGGGAGCGCAGGCGCTCGTCGATGCGCTCGTAGCCGCGATCGATCTCCCCCACGTTCCCGATCGTCGAGGTTCCCTGCGCGCAAAGCGCCGCAAGCAACATCGCCATGCCGGCGCGGATGTCCGGGCTCGACATCTGCTGCCCCACGAGACGCGCGGGCCCGGTGACGACCACCCGATGCGGGTCGCAGAGGATGATCCGCGCGCCCATCGAGACCAGCTTGTCGACGAAGAACAGGCGGCTCTCGAACATCTTCTCGAAGATCAGCACCTCGCCGTGCGCCTGCGTCGCGACGATCACGGCAATCGACGTCAGGTCGGCCGGGAACGCGGGCCACGGGCCGTCCTCGATCTTCGGGATCTGCCCGCCGAGGTCGTCGCGAATGACCAGGTCCTGGTTCGGCGGCACGCGTAGGCTGGTGCCCTCGATCTCGACGTGAACGCCCAGGCGCTCGAAGGTCGGCAGGATCGGGAGCAGGTCCTTCGGCTCGAGGTTCTCGATCGTCACGTCGCCGCCCGTCACCGCGGCCAGGCCGATGAAGCTTCCGACCTCGATGTGCTCGGGCCCGACCCGCCACTCGCCGCCGGAGAGCCGATCGACGCCGCGAACACGCAGGACGTTCGACTCGATCCCCTCGATCTCGGCGCCGAGCGAGACGAGGAACCGGCAGAGATCCTGGATGTGCGGCTCGCAGGCCGCGTTCCCGATCACCGTCTCGCCGGGGCTGAGGGCGGCCGCCATGACCGCGTTCTCGGTGGCCATGACGCTCGCCTCGTCGAGGAAGATGTGCTTGCCCCGCAGGCCCGCGGTGCGCAGCTCGAACTGCGCCCCGGCGACGTCGATCTCGGCGCCGAGCTCGGCGAACGCGTGGATGTGCGGGTCGAGGCGCCGGCGGCCGATCACGTCGCCGCCGGGAGGCGGCACGATCGCGCGACCCTCGCGGGCGAGCAGCGGGCCGGCCAGCAGGAACGAGGCACGGATCTGGCGCGCCAGCTGGGCGTCGAGCTCGTGCGAGCTGCGGGCCGCAGCGTGAACCCGCACGACGTTCGCCGCGGTCCACTCGACCTCGGCGCCGAGGTCGGCGATCAGCGCCATCATCGTCTCGACGTCGCGGATCCGCGGCACGTTGTGCAGCACGACGGGCTCGTCCGTGAGCAGGCACGCGGCGAGGATCGGAAGCGCGCCGTTCTTGTTGCCGGCCGCCCGCACCGTCCCGTTCAGCGGGTGCCCGCCCTCGATCACGAACGACTCGGCGAGAGCATCGGTGACGACCGTCTGGGCCATCGGAGGGCTATCGTAGCGCCGCGATGGAGCCGACTCGCGAACGCGCGTGGAAGACCCTGACGCAGTACACGAAGAGCGAGGCGTTGCTGCGCCACGCGCTCGCCGTGGAGGCTGCGGTCGGGGCGTACGCGCAGCGCTTCGGCGAGGACGAGAACGTCTGGCGCGCGACCGCGCTGCTCCACGACTTCGACTACGAGATCCACCCCACGCTCGACCAGCACCCGCAGGACGGCGCACCGATCCTCCGCGAGGAGGGCTGGCCCGAGGAGGTCGTCGAGGGCGTCCTCTCGCACGCGTCGCACCTGAGCCTGCCGCGCGACACGCCGCTCAAGCGGACCCTGTTCGCGTGCGACGAGCTCTGCGGGTTCATCCACGCCTGCGGGCTCGTGCGGCCCGACGGGATCGACACGCTCGAGCCGAAGTCGGTGAAGAAGAAGCTCAAGCAGCCGTCGTTCGCCGCAGGGGTGCACCGCGACGAGGTCTACGAGGGGGCAGAGGCCCTCGGGGTCGACTTCGACGAGCACATCGCGTTCGTCGTGGCTGCCATGCGGCCGATCGCCGCCGACCTCGGGCTGCGAACCTCAGAGAGCGCTCAGCAGACGGGCTAGGTCTTCCTCGCTCGTCCACCAGCCGCACGAGACGCGGATCCAGCCGAGGTTGGGCACGTCGCGAACGACCACGCCCGCCTCGTGGAGCTGCTTCACGAGCTCCGCGGAGTCGCCGTCGACCTCGAAGCTGACCAGGGTGGCCTGGCTCGGCGCGGTTATGACCTCGAAGCGCTTCGCCAGCAACTCGCGGCAGCGGGCGGTCATTTCCGCGGCTCGCTCGAAGCGGCCTTCCGGCGCGAGGTCGAGCGCTGTGCTCAGCCCCGCCAGTGAAGCGGCAGGTGTCCAGCCCGGGTCGAACCGCTCCGCGCCGGGCCGCGGCACGAACTCGAGCCCTTCGTAGCTCTCCTGCGCGAGGTAGCTCGGCGCCGCGATCGTCAACCTTTCCGGATCCATCACGACGAGCCCGCCGGTGGAATCCGGCCCGCAGAGCCACTTCTGGCCCGAGAACGCGTAGAAGTCGTAACGCGCTGCCTCGACGGGGGTCGCGCCCGCGGACTGCGCCCCGTCCACGAGCACCGGCAGGCCGGTCGCCTCCCTGAGCTCGGCGGCAGGGAAGCGGTTGCCGGTCATCCAGCACACGTCCGACAGCGCGAACAGGCGGGTGCGCGGCGTCACCTCGGCGAGGAAGGCGTCGAACGCCTTCTCCGGCGGCAGGTCGCGCACCGTCGCGACCCGCACCTGCGCCGCGGAGACCGCGAGCGCGCCGATCAGGCCGAAGTGCTCGCCGTCGCTCGTGACGACCTCGTCCTCGTCCGTGAGGCCGAGCCCGGCGAGGACGATGTTGCAGCCGTTCGTCGTCGAGGTTGCGAGGGCGAGGTTCTCGACCGGGACGCCCACGGTCGCAGCCAGCTTCGCCCGCACCTCGTCGCGGAGGGCCAGCACGCCGTCGAAGTACGCCCTGCCGCCGCGGCCGCCCTCGAGATCGATCCGCTGCTGCGCCGTCATCGCCTCGGCCGTGCGCCTCGCCAGCGGACCGTTCGTCCCCGCATTGAGATACGCGAGCCGGTCGAGGACCGGAAACTCGGCGCGTGCGTCGTCGACGGTCACTCGATCGTCGTCTCCACGGGGGCGTGATCCGACACGAGCCTCCCGCTCAGGCGGCGCCGCTCCTCGGGCCAGGATTGCGGTCGCGAGGCCTCCGCTCCCCGGACGAGCACCTGGTCGAGCCACGGGATCGGCTCCGAGAAGCCCCACTCCGGACTCGCGAGCTGCTCCAGCGTCGTCGACTCGCCGATCACGGTGTTGAAGTCACCGGCGAGGACGAGTACGTCGCCCGGCTCCGCGAACGCGTCGGCGAAGACCGCGGCGCGCAGCAGCTCCCGATCCTGGCAGCGGCGGTCGGGGACGCTCGAGGCGTGCAGGTTGGCGATCGTGAAAACCCGCCCGCCGGCCTTCGCACGCACCGCCTGGCACACCCGGCGCTCCTTGGCCCAGGCGAACCGGATGCGCGGCTCGAGGTCGAGCTCACGCGCGACGGCGCGACGCACCCCGCCCGGATTGAGGACGATCGAGTCGGTTGCCAGCGGCCGCAGCTCGCGCCCGAGGAGGATCGCGTTCGCCTGGCCCGTGAACGCCGACCGGAACAGCCCGTGGTTCACCTCGGTGATCGCGCCCCCAAGGCGCGCGCTCCCGAGCAGCGGCCTTGCCGCGACCGCGCCGAACGCGTGCATGCCGCTCCACTCCTCCAGCTTCGCGAGCGACCAGACCGGGAGCTCCTGCAGGCACAGCGCGGCGGGCCCGTCCGAGGTCGCGAGCCTGACCATGTCCTCGAGGAAGTCGCGCCGCTCCGGCGGCACCGCGTTCCCGTGGAAGACGTTCCAGGTGCGGACGAGCAGCGGCACGCGGGGCACTAGTCTAGGAAGCGTGCTACGGAGGGGCCGGTTCGGGGACGTGATCTCGCGGCAGCTCGACCTCTTCGAGCGCGATCAGGCCGAGCTCGTGCGTGAGTGCGACGAGGCCGAGGCCGCCTACGACCGCGCCCCGCGCGACGAGGCCGAGGAGCGCTACGGCGACTACCAGGATCTCGTCGAGACGGGCACGGAGCTCCTCGCCGACCTGCGCGACAACTTCGCCTCGACACTCGGGGACGAGGCGGCGGAGCAGTACGAGGCGGAGTTCAACCGCGCGGTCGGGCGCCGGCTGCCACGTTTCTCGCTCGAGATCGAGAACCGCTAGCCGATTACGAGGACCTCGCCGTCGCGGAGTGTCCGGTGTGGAACACCCTCCGCGCGGTAGTGCTCGGCCAGGGCGTTGCAGCGCTCGGTCTCGGGGTGGCCGGGCGAGTCGACGTGCGGGACGATCGCATAGTCGAGGACGCCCAAGCCGTCCCAGACGGGCTCGGCGCCGTAGGTCGCCGCCACTGCCTCGGGATCGTCGACGAGCTCCAGGCCGTTGAGGCGCGGCGCGAGGACGCACGCGCCGGCGCTGTAGCCGCCGTAGACGAGCGCATCGTCTCGGAGGAGCTGCAGGAGCGCGGCGTCGGCCCCGCTTGCGGCGAGGGCATACCGAAGGAGGAAGACGTTTCCGCCGCGCAGCCACACGAGGTCGTAGCCGCCAAGATCAGGGCGCTCTCTCAGGTCGAGCTCCTGCGGTTCGAGCCCCAGCTCGGCGAGCGCGGCGACCTCGCGCTCCACGCCCTCTCTGCGCGCGGTTGGGTCCTGATCGTCCATCGCGTTGGCTATCACCGCGGCCGTCCGGCCCGATCCGAGCAGCTCGAGCAGGCGCTCCGGCTCGTCGCCGACCCGGAACGACGAAAGGTAGAGCCTCACCCGAGCCGCGCTGCGAAGCCGCCGACGATTGCGCCGTAGGCGATGTGGACGAGGAGCGTCCAGATCGCCGTGCGGCGGCCGTAGTTGACGAGCATGAAGCCGGGCGGCTCGAGCAGCGGCGTTTCCTCGGCGTCCGACCAGGGCGTGCCCATGCGCGGGTGGACGGCCGGCAGCAGGACAGTGACGAGCGCCCCGCCTGAGAACAGCGCGTGGACGACTCCGAGCGCCGCACCGAAGCCCCACCCCGCGTGGCCGACCGCGCGGAAGACCGCGTAGTAGGCCAGCGCAAACAGCAGGCCGTTGGCGAAGTGCGCGAGGTAGCCGAAGACACTGGCGCGGCTGCGGTTGTCGGTGAAGACGGTCCCGAGCAGGAGCGGGATGTCCATGCGCGTCCACCCGAGCTCCTGCGCGATCCGCAGCCCGCTCGTGAGGACGATCGTCCCGACCACCCCGCCGGCGAGCGCTCCCCAGAGCGTCATGCGGCCTCCGCCTCAGCGATCGCGACGGCCGCGTTTACGAGGGCGAGATGCGTGAGCGCCTGCGGGAAGTTGCCGAGGAACTCCCTGCTCTGCGGGTCGATCTCCTCCGAGTAGAGGCCGACGTCGTTGGCGAGGCCGACGAGCTCGTCCATCAGGCTCCGCGCGTCCTGGAGTCGCCCTTGGAGCGCGAGCGCGGCTACCAACCAGAACGAACAGGTGAGGAAGGCGCCTTCGTCGCCGGCGAGGCCGTCCTCGCCGCGGTAGCGGTAGACGAACGGGCCTTCGCGAAGCTCTCGTTCGACGGCGGCGACGGTCCCGCGCAGCCGCTCGCCGGCGGGGTCTGCGAATCCGAGAATCACCATCGTCAGCAGGCACCCGTCGAGCTCGCGTAGGTCCGGCGCGCGGATGTAGCTCTTTCGCTCGGCGTCCCAGCCCTCCGCGTCGACGAAGGCGCGGATCTCGTCCGCGGCCTCCCGCCAGGAGGCGCAGCGGTCGGGGATGATCCCGCGCTCGGCGAGCCGGCAGGCGCGGTCGAGGGCGACCCAGCAGAGTGCCTTCGACTGGGTGAAGTGCGTCCGCTCGGCCCGTACCTCCCAGATGCCGTTGTCCTTGTCGCGCCAGTGATCGCGAACGTAGTCGGCGATCTTGGCGACCTCTTTCGCGGTGTCCCCGTCGATGTGCCCGACCTCCTTCGCGTAGAGCCAGATCGACTCGAGGACGGCGCCGTAGACGTCGAGCTGCACCTGGCTCGCGGCACCGTTGCCCGTCCGTACCGGCTCCGAGCCGCGGTAGCCGGAGAGCTGACGAAGCTCCTGCTCGTCGGTGTGGGTCGAGCCGTCCACCTTGTAGAGGATCTGCAGGCACGGCTGCGTGATCCGGGAGGCGTGCATCAGCCACCAGAAAAAGGCGTGGGCCTCGTCGTCCATGCCGAGCTGGATGAGTGCGTCGAGGGTCCAGCTCGCGTCTCGCAGCCAGGTGAAGCGGTAGTCCCAGTTCCGGCTGCCGCCGATCCACTCGGGGAGGGACGCTGTCGGCGCGGCGACGATCGCGCCCGACGGCGCGAAGACGAGCAGCTTCAGGGTGAGCACGCTGCGGATTACGGCGTCGCTCCAGTCACCCTCGTACTGGATCCGACCCGACCAGTCCGGCCAGAACGCCTCGGTGCGCGCGAGGCGGCGCTCCACGTCTTCGCGGCGCGGCAGGACCGCGGGCTCCTTGTGCGCGGCGGCGAGCGCGAGCAGCGCCGTTCGGCCCTCGGCGAGCCGCATGCTGCCCTCGATGGCGGTGTCGCTCGCCGTGATCTCGCCCGCATCCCACGCGCCGAGCGCCACGCAGTCCGTGCCCGCTTCCGCGAACCAGCGCCCGGCCCGGCGGACGATTCTCGTCTTGGAGCGGGCGAAATCGAAGCGCGGCTCGATCGCCCAGCGCATCGGGACGCTGCCGCTCAGCGTGTCGATCTTTCTGCAGAGCTCGCGCAGCGGCGGCAGGCCCTTCTCGTCGGTGAGCGTCATCGCGTCGGTGACGCGCACGGTGCCCTCGGCGGCCGTGAACGTGGTCTCGAGGACGTTCGAGCCTTGCTGGTAACGGCGCTCGACCTCGTAGGGGACGGTCGGCTCGAGGCGGAACGACCCGCCTTGTTCCGCGTCGAGGATGCGGGCGAAGACGGACGGCGAGTCGACGTTCGGCAGGCAGAGCCAGTCGATGGAGCCGTCGAGGGCGACGAGCGCGGAGGTGCGGCCGTCGCCGATCAGCGCGTAGTCGCGGATCGAGGCGTATCCGTCCGTGCGCTGCACTGGGCCGATTCTGCCGGTCGGGGCGGCTCGAAGCGTGGAACGATCGACACGCTCTTGTCGCAGAGACGTCACCCATCCGCGCGCCGCAGCCGGATATCGTCGACCGCGAGGGAGGTGGGATTGCAGCCCCACCCTTCAATTGGGTGGGGGTGTGGGCACCGGCCTGGCTGTCTCAGCGATGGCCGAAATGGTGGGCTGCCGGCAGGGAGCCGAAGACGTCTGCCTCGTCGGCGCAGCGGCGCGCCAGCGCGTTGAGCGACTCGAGCTCGCGGACGACCACGTTGCGGTTCTGGCCGAGGCGCTCGAACTTGCCGCGCGCCAGCAGGAGCGGCTCGGCACGCACGAGCGCCCGGAACCGCTCGTACACCGACGGCGGCACGATCAGGTTCACCTGTCCGAACTCGTCCTCCAGGAGCATGAAGACGACGCCGTTCGCGGTCGCCGGCCGCTGGCGCGCGACCGTCATCCCGGCGACCACCACGGAGCCGCCGGATGGTTTCGACGCAAGCTCGCGGCTCGAAAGCGTTCCGTCCGGCAGGTGCGGCCGCAGCAGCGAGAGTGGATGCACGCCGACGGAGAGGCTCGTCAGCCGATAGTCCGCGAGCATCCGTTCCCACGCGGTCTGCTCGCGTAGTTGCGGCGCCGGCGCCGTCGGGTCGAGCGGGAGCGCGAGCTGCCGCTCCTCCCCACCGCTCCCGGGCACCGACTGGGTCTGCGGCACGAGGCCGAGCTCCCAGAGAAGCTTGCGCCGGCTGCCACCGAAAGAGTCGCACGCGCCGGAGGCGACCAGCGCTTCCAGCCGCGCCTGATCAAGCCCCGTCCTCTGCGCCAGCTCCCGCACGCCCGAAAAAGGCCCGCTTCGCTCCCGCGCGGCAACGACCGCCGCGGCCTCGTCCTCTCCAAGCGATCGCACGTATTCCAACCCGACGCGGACCGCGAAGCTCTCGAGCGCACACTTCGCGGCGCTGCGATTGACGTCCGGCGGACGAACCTCGACACCCCGGCGCTGTGCGTCGCGAACGAGCGACGACGGCGGGTAGAAGCCCATCGGCTGCGCGTTGAGCAGCGCACACAGGAACTCGCGCGGATAGTGGTGACGCAGCCACGCCGACTGGTACGCGAGCAGCCCGAACGCCGCCGCGTGCGACTTCGGAAAGCCGAAGCCCGAGAAGCCGACCAGCTTGTCGAAGACTGCGTCCGCGACCTCCTCGTCCACACCGCGCCCGACCGAACCCTCGACGAAGCGGCCCCGGAAAGCCTCGATCGCCTCGAGCGACCGCTTCCGGCTCATCGCGCGCCGCAAGCCTTCAGCCTCGCCGATCGAGAAGCCGGCAAGCGCGGTCGCGACCTCGAGCACCTGGTCCTGGAAGACGATCACCCCGAGCGTCTCGCGCAGCGGCCCCTCCAGCAGCGGATGGTCGACGGGAGGCACGAAAGCCGGGTCTTCCCGTAGCCGTTGGCGGTTCGCGATGTAGGGATGAACCGCGCCGCCCTGGATCGGCCCAGGCCGGACGAGCGCAACCTGGATCGTGAGGTCGTCGAGGTTCTCCGGACGCGTCTGCAGCAGCGACTGCATCTGCGCACGGCTTTCGATCTGGAAGACGCCGACGGTGTCCGCGCGCTGGATCTCGTCGTACACGGCCGGATCCCGCAATGGCACTCGCGAGAGATCGATGGTCTTGCCGTGGACCTGGGCGATCTGTTCGACGCAGTCCTCGACCGCCGACAGCATTCCGAGCCCGAGCAGGTCGATCTTGAGGAACCCCGCGTCCGAACACGAGTCCTTGTCCCACTGGCAAAGCTGCCTTCCCTCCATCGCCGCGGGCTGCACAGGAACGAGCTCGACGAGCGGCCGCGTCGAGATCACCATCCCGCCCGGGTGCTGCGAGATATGGCGCGGGAGACCGCCGATCTCGCCGCACAACTTCGCGAACGCGCGCCAACGAGGCGACGCCAGCTTCACCTCCGCGTCCGGCAGCTTCGCGATCTCGTCACCGACGCGGTACGGATTGCCGTCCGTCAGCCGCGCCAGCCGCTCGAGCTCCGCGAACGGCAGGCCGAGGGCCTTGCCGACGTCGCGGATCGCGCCGCGTGCGTGGTAGGTCGAGAAACTCGCGACGAGTGCCGAGTGCTCTCGCCCGTAGCGCTCGCACACTTCGACGATCAGCTTCTCGCGGATGTCTCGCGGGAAGTCGAGGTCGATGTCCGGCACCGCAACGAGCTCGCGGTTGAGGAACCGCCCGAGCGAAAGCCCCGCGTGCACCGGATCGACGTGCGAGAGCCCGGTCAGGTAGCAGACGATCGAGCCGACTGAGCTGCCGCGCCCGCGGCCGGGCGGAAGGACATTGCGCGCGATCGAGTCTCCGCGCACCTCCCGCGCGCACTCGCGTGCGAGCTCGAGCACTTCCCAGTGGAGCAGGAAGAAGCCCGGCAGACCGAGCTCTTCGATCAGCGCCAGCTCTTCGTCGAGTCTCTGACGGGCGCGGCGCTTGTGGCCGTTCGCATCGCCGTAGCGCTCGGCGAAGGCGCGATCGCAGACGCGGCGAAGCTGCTGGATCGCGGGCTCGCCCGTATTCGAGAAGTCGGGATAGCGATAGCCGAGGTCTTCGGTCAGGTCGAACTCGAGCCGGGCCGCGAGTTCGCCCGCGCGCTCGACGGCGTCACGGTCGAATGGAAAGCGCTCTGCCGCTAGATCCGGCGCGAGCAGAACGCTTTCGCGGTTGCCGCGCCGCTCCGCCTCGCAGCCATCGAGCGAGGTGCGGCAGCGGATCGCCACCAGCACGTCCTGAAGCGCCGTTCGCCCCTGGTGGTGCGCGTGGGCGTCGCCGGTCGCGACCGTCTGCACGCCGACCGCTTCGGCGAGATCGCGCAGAGCCGCGTTGCGACGCTCGTCTCCTCGTTCGTAGGGCCGCTGGAGCTCGATGAAGAAGCGCTCCCTGCCGAACGCGCGTGCAAGGGCCGCCGCGCCGTTCGGGTGGCGCACGGCGAGCCCCTGGCGCGCGCAGCCCGAGAGGCAGACGAGCCCCTCGTTCAGCTCGGCGAGCAGAGCCATGTCGAGAGCCGGCGGGAGCACCTCCGCTCCTTCCTTTGGTCTCGTTCCCGCATGAGCAGCCGTCAAGAGCCTGCAGAGGTTCGAGTAGCCCGCCGCGCTCTCGACGAGCAGCGTTACGTGCGAGCCGTCGGACAGCGTTACCTCGGCGCCGGTGATCGGGCGCACGCCGAACGCCTTGGCCGCGTGGGCGAACTCGAGCGACCCGTAGACCCCGTCATGATCGGTAAGCGCCAGCGCTTCGTAGCCGAGCTCCGCAGCCCTCGCCGCGAGCTCCTCGGGCAGCGAGGCGCCGTCGAGGAACGAATAGGCTGAGTGGGCATGGAGCTCGACGTACACCCGTTGCTCCTAGCGCCCGGCGAGGGCGACACCGTGGTCGACCGGCCGGAGAAGACCCTCCGCATCCTCGCCGAGCTCGACGACGTGATCGTCACCTGGTTCCGCTATGCGCCAGGCGAGAAGGGACCGGACGCACACGTCCATCACCACCACACGGACGCCTTCTACGTGCTCGATGGTGAGGTCGAGATCTCGCTCGGCCCCGAGCGTCAGACGGTCCGCGCTACCCCGGGCACCTTCGCCGCCGCCCCGCCTGACGTCGTTCACACCTTCCGAAACGCGAGCGGCTCGGACGCGGTCTTCCTCAACCTCCACGCTCCCTCGAGCGGCTTCGGCGAGCACATCCGCGGCAGGAACCCGGACTTCGACCAGCACGACCCGCCTCCCGACGGCGGACGGCCGCTTGCCGACGCGGTCTTCACCAGGCCGGACAGCGCCGAGACCATCCGCAGCGCCGTGAGCACGCATCGAGTCCTTTGCGACCTGCCGCAGCTCACCGCGATCGACATGACGTTCCAGCCCGAGTTCGAGGGCGTCGACCCGCACACCCACCCCGACCACGTGGACGCGTTCTTCGTCCTCGAAGGCGCGGTCGAGTTCCGCGCCGGCGACGAGCGCCACATCGCGCGTCCGGGCTTCTTCCTGGCAGCCCCGCGCAACAGCGTCCACGGCTTCCGCGTCGCCGGGAACGAGCCGATGCGCTGCCTCAACCTCCACGCACCGCCCGGCGGCTTCCTCGATCGCCTGCGCAAGAGCGACTGAGCCCTTCATGTCCCTCTCTGGCTGAACCAGCGGCCCACCTCCTCGTCGTGGAAGACGACTGCGTGCTCGCCGCCCGCCAGCACGACGTCGAAGTAGCGGCGGCTGACCGGCTCCTCCGTCCACCAGCGGTCGACGACGCGCCATTCCTCGCGCACGAGCGCGACCGGCGAGCGGTTGACGCGGCGAGGCGAGCCGTCAACGTGCGCCTCGACGAGCGCCCGCTGTGGCTGGTTCAGTCGTCGCGCGGAACCAGAAGCGCTCGCTGTTCGGGCAGGCGCGACCACGGAGCGACCTCGACGACGGTGCAGACTGAGCCGGAGCCGGTACCGGCGCGAACCTGGCGTAGGCCCTCGCGCAGATGCGTGCGCAGCTCGGCCCCCTCCGGCTGGACGAGCTCGAGCTGGCTTCCCACCGACTCCGCCAGGATCAGGGCCTCGACGGTCAACGCAACAACGGGTGCCGGCAGGTCGAGCAGCTTCGGCCCGAGCGCGGCGCGCAGGCGGGCGGGCTCTGCGGTCGCGTCTCGCAGCGTGACCGTCCGGCGCCAGGAGCCGCCGCCGACGAGCCTCGCCGCGAGCGCGAGCTTGCGCAGAGCCCGCCCGCCGCGCTCCGGTCGAGCGAGCAGGCGGTCAAGCAAGACGCCGAGCGAGCGTCTCAGCGTCAGCTCGTTTCCGACCGCCTCGGGGAACTCGAGCGTCTCCAGCAACTCCGCGGCGGGCTTCCTTCCACGGACGCGGCGGCTCGATCCCCCTCTCGCCAGGCCCCAAGCGCGCCGGCCGTCCGGCCCCAGTCGTTCAGCCACGGCGCCACCCGGGAGCCCAGCAAGCTCTCCAAGCTTCGTGATTCCAAGTTCTTGCAGCTCCTCGCGCCGGCCGGCCTCCATCGGGATGAGGGTCAGCGGCAGCGGCGAGAGGAACTCGCGCGTCTGCTCGTCGGAGACGATCAGCACCTGGCCCGTGCGTGCAACGTTCGCAGCCGCGAGCGCCGCGAAGCGTCGCCGAGCCGCGCCGACGCGCACGTCCCAGCCCGACCCGACGGCCTTCAGCGCCCGCCTGAGCGCCGGCTCGAGCCCGCCGTAGAGCCGCTCCACCCCGCGCGTCTCGAAGTAGGCGCAGCCGGGCGCGGCCGGTTCGACCGAGATGCCTGCATCCTCGAGCCTGCGGACGATCTGCTCCCAGGCCTCTTCTGCCGCGGCCGGATCGGGGTCGACGAGCTGCAGCGAGGGACAGGTCGCAAGCGCCTCCCCCAGGCGCATCCCGGGCCGGATGCCGGCTGCCTCGGCAGCCGCGGTGATCGGCCCGAGCAGGGGCTCGGCTCCCGGCTCGGGAGCCA
>DATDFL010000204.1:0-4673 GCA_036522595.1 Gaiellaceae bacterium | reverse complement strand
CGGAGCCCACGCAGGCCGAGTGGATCGTGAGCGCGTTTCTGCTGCTGCGGCGCGAGGCGATGGACGAGCTCGGCGGCTACGACCCCGGCTTCCGGCTCTACGGCGACGAGATCGACCTCGCCTACCGCGCCCACAAGGCCGGCTGGGAGCGCTGGTACGTGCCCGAGGCGGTCGTCATCCACGACCACCAGGCCGTGACCGACCATCGCTTCTTCACGCGCAGGACGCTGTGGCACTGGCGCAGCATCGCGCGCTTCGTGCGGAAACACCCCGAGACGCTACGAGCGCTCTGAGACCGCGTAGTACCGGTAGCCCGACAGGGCGTTGGCGGCGTCCACCAGCTCGACGGAGAGCACCGCGCCGCCCGCACGCGTGACGATCTCCTCCACGTCTCCCTGCGAGAGCGCGATCATCCGCACCGGATGGAGCCGCAGGAAGCGAAGGGCCCCGGCCGGGAGGCCGACCCGTTGAAGCCCCGAGTAGAGGCGCCGGCGAAGCTGCAGGCGATTGCGCCGGCTCAGCCGGTCGGGCATCTGGAAGACCACGAGCCCGTCGGGACGCACCACGCGCAGGAACTCGCGGATGTAGCCGGCCGCGAGCTCACGGGACGGCAGATGCTGGAGCACGAAGCTCGAGTAGACGACGTCGAAGATCTCCGAGTCGAAGTAGGAGAGATCCGATCGGTCGCTGACGCGGAACGCGCAGTTCGCGAGGTCGCCGTTCAGCCGGCGCGCGTGCTCGACCATCCTCTGGGAGACGTCGACCGACTCGCAGCGCTCGAACCGACCCGCCAGAGCGCGCGTGAGGCGACCCAGGCCGCAACCGAAGTCCAGAGCCGCATCCCACTGAGCCGGCAGGCCCAGCTCCGCCGCAACGTCGAACACATGAGCCACCTCGAGCTCGCCGGTGGCCATGAAGTCGTCGACTTCCCAGCCGCGCTTTCCCGAGACTGCCCAGAGCGCGTCTCCGGCGGCGAGCGCCTCCCACTCCCCGCTGTGCCGCGTCAGACTGGCAGGGCCGGGCTTCAAGGGCCTCTATCGTAGCCGCGTTGGAGTGGTACCTCAGCGCCCATGCCCCGCGGTACGCGGTGCTCCTGCACAAGGTGGAGGAGCTCGCGCCGCCGAGCCCGCGCATCCTCGACGTCGGCGCCGCGTACGAGGCCAAGCTGCTGCGGAGCCTTGCCGCAGTCGTCGACCGGCTCGGCTTTCCGGACGAGCGCGTTCCGCTTGCAGAAGGCGAGCGGCACATCGAGTTCGACCTCACCGACGCTGCGCAGCCGGAGCTCTGGCCCGAGCTCGACGCCTATGACATCGTCGTCTGCGCGGAGGTAATCGAGCATCTTGCGATCTCACCGGTTCACGTCCTGCGGCTCCTGGCGAGCGCCCTTCGTGACGGCGGTTGGCTGATCGTCCAGACCCCGAATGCGGCTCGCGTTAGCAACAGGCTCCGGATGCTGATGGGTCGAAACCCGTTCGAGCTGCTGCGCGACGACCGCCGGAACCCCGGGCACATCCGCGAGTACACCGTGGCGGAGCTGCTCGCCTTCGCCTCCGCGGCAGGCCTCGAGGCCGGCGGCTGGCTGACGGCCGACTACTTCGTCACCGGCTCCGGTGCCAACCGCGTCCTTCGCCGCGTCAGCCCTGTTGTCCCGCGGTCGCTCCGCGCTGGGATCACCGCCTGGTTCCGCAAGTAGGCATGGCCTTCCTCGAGATCACGGAGGTTTCGCAGGCAACCCCGGCGGGTGGCTTGCGCGGCTCCTACATCGACCGCCCGGTGGTGGGGGCCGGCACTCACGCGACGACCTTCGGGATCGCCGGGTGGGTGCTCGGGGCGCGATCCCCGGCGAGGGAGATCCAGGTGATGGAGGACGGCCTCCCCGCACGCACGATCCCGATATCGGTGGCGCGGCCCGACGTGGTCGCCGTCCATCGCGGCGCGCCGGAGGTGAGCGGCTTCGAGTCGACGGTCAGCACGCTCGGCCTCGAGTCGGAGTTCACCCTGCGCCTCGACGCCGTCCTGGAGGACGGCACCCGGGTCGATGTCGGCTCCCTCCGCGGCCGGAGGGAGGCCGTCGTGCCGTCCTATCAGCCCCGGTTCCGGCCACTCTTGGTGACGAGCCTCGGCCGCACCGGCACCACGCTGCTGATGAACGTGCTCTCCGCTCACCCCGCGATCGTCGCGTACCGGATCCACCCGTACGAAATCTTTCCGGCGCGCTACTGGCTGCACCTGCTCCGGGTTCTCGCAGAGCCCGCCGATCACGCCAACTCCTCGCATCCCTCCTACTTCGCGCAGGACATCCAGCGCATCGGACACCACCCGTTCAACCAGTCGCCGATAACGGAACACTCCGTCCTCGGCGAGTTCTTCGGCCGCTCGTACGTCGAGCGGCTCGCGAGCTTCAGCCTGGAGAGCATCGACGGGTTCTACGACGCCCTCTCACGCGTGGAAGACAAGCCCGAGGCGCAGTTCTACGCCGAGAAGTTCCAACCCGACCACCTGCCCCGCATCGCGTACGAGCTCGATCCGCGGACGAAGGAGCTCATCCTCGTCCGCGACTTTCGCGACCTCGTCTGCTCCGTGTTCGCGTTCAACCAGAAGCGCGGGACGGTCGATTTCGGACGCGAGCGATTCTCCAACGACGAGGACTACGTCCGCTACATCGCGCTCCACGCGCGAAGGCTCGTGCAGGCGTGGAAGAGTCGACAGGCGACTTCGAAGCTCGTGCGCTACGAGGAGCTGGCAATGAGTCCGCACGACACGCTCACCGAGATCCTTGCGTACGTCGGGGTGGACCGGAGCCCGGAAACCGTCAACCAGCTCGTGCGGATCGCATTCGAAAGCCCCGAGCTCGACGGCCACCGGACGAGCGGCTCGGTCCAGGAGTCGATCGGACGCTGGCGCCGCGAACTTCCGCGCTCACTGCGCCGAGTGGTCAACGAATCGTTGGACGGTGTCGTCTCGGAGCTCGGTTACGAGGTGGCGTGACCGAGCCGCCCGCGTTTCCTCCGTCGGAGCTGATGCAGCGAGTGGGCCGGATCGACGAGACGGACATGGAGCACGCCTACCAAGCGATCGGGCGGCAATGTCGGACGCGCCTCGAACGGTTGCTTCCGAACGATTGGACGTGGGAAGGCAAATGCGTTCTCGACTTCGGCTGCGGCGCCGGCCGGACCCTGCGCCATTTCCTGGACGAGGCGCAACGTGCCGACTTCTACGGCTGCGATATCGACGCCGCAAGCATTGCTTGGCTGGCGGAGCATCTCTCGCCGCCGCTGCATGTGTTCCAGAGCGGTGACTCGCCGTCCCTGCCGCAGCCCGAAGAGTTCTTCGATCTCGTCTACGCGTTCTCCGTGTTCACGCATCTCACCGACCACTGGGCGGGCTGGCTGCTCGAGCTCCACCGAGTCCTCAAGCCGGAAGGACTGCTGTTCGCAACCTTCCTGAGCGAGCCGCACTGGAAAGCGCTCGACCAAGGCGCCTGGGACGAGAATCATGTTGGGATGAACGTGATCAAGACGTGGAATCCCTGGGACAGCGGTGGGCCGGTCGTCTTCCACTCGGAGTGGTGGATCCGCGAGCATTGGGGCCGCACCTTCGAGATTCTCGCCATGGAGTTGCGCGACCCGGACGAGCCCGAAGGTCAGGGTGCGACGCTCCTTCGCCGCAACCCTGAGCGGCTCCAACCAGCCGATCTCGAGCGCCTGGCCGACGACCAGCGCGAGGTCGACGCGTTGCGCAGCAACATAGGCCAACTACGCCACGAGGCACACGACCTCTACACGCAGCTAGCGCATGTGACCGCCTCACACCAGCAGCTCGCATCGAGCCTCGAAAGCCTCAACGCTGAGGCACAGCGGCTCGAGGCTGAGCTGGCCCGAATTTCCCACAGCCGGAGCTGGCGCCTGACCGCTCCGATGCGGGCAGCAGCAGCGCGCTTTCGCCAGCGTTAGCCGTAACCCGTACTTTTGTACGATGCCATCGTGCTCCGAGGCTTCGTCCTCCGAGTCGTGCTGGTTTGTGGGGTCGTGGGAGCTTCGTTGGTCACAACTGCGGCCCTGGCGACCGCGCGGACCGATTCTGCGAGCGCGCATCGACCGTCCAAGTGCGTCACCGCCCCGCCTACCCATAATGGCCGATCGATCATTCGCGAGCTCAGTGCGCTGCGGACGCGCGTCTGGTCGACGGGGCTCTCGTGGGCGGCGGCGGCGCCTCAACGGCCCACCGATCCGACCTCCCCGGATGACCCTGCGTACCAGTGGCCACCCGCACTCGCCGACCAGCTGACGCAGGCGCGCGCGCATGGGATCGAGCCGGTGCTGAACGTCAGCGGCTTTCCCTCGTGGTCGAACGGCGGCCGCGCCGCGCCGTGGGCGCCGAAGAACCCGCAGGACTTCGCCGACTTCATGGCCGCGGCCGTTCAGAAGTACCCGCAGGTCCGCCGCTGGATCATCATCTCGGAGCCCGGCAACTTCTACAACTTCCGGCCCCAGGGCGGCGACGGCCGGACTGCCCCGCACCTGTATGCGAGCCTGCTCGATGCCGCTTACGGCGCTATGCACGCGGTGAGACCGGACGTCGTCGTCATCGGCGGCGGAGTCCACCCATACGGGCTCAACGACCAGTACACGACCGCGCCGGACACGTTCATCACGAACATGGTCCTGCCAGAC
>DATDFL010000203.1:0-16922 GCA_036522595.1 Gaiellaceae bacterium | reverse complement strand
ATGCTCGGGATGGACGGTGTCGAGGTCGACCTCGCCTTCGGCCTCCGCGATCGCCTCGGCGCTCGGCCCGTGCGCGGCGGCCACGTCCGCGGGCGCCTCGCTCTGAAGCTCCTCGTCCTCCGAGACAGGCTCGACGCTGTCGGGGCCGATACTCTCGGCCTCGGGCGCCGCGTTCTCGGCCTCGGCCTCCAGCTCGGGCTCGGCCTCCGCGACGATCGGCTCCTCGTCGGGGGCCACGTCGGGCCGAAGCGCGAGCTCCTGGTGCGCGGGCACGCCGCAGTAGCGCGAGCCGGGGAGCGCGGCGTTAGGGCAGCGCTTGCCCGTCGAGAGAATCGCGCCGCAGCGGCCGGTGAACTCTTCCTCCTCGCCCTCGCCCGCGAAGGCGGCTTCCGCCTCCTCGGTCGCGAACTCGGTGTCGGACTTGATGTCGACCTTCCACCCGGTCAGGCGCGCGGCGAGGCGGGCGTTCATGCCCTCCTTGCCGATCGCCAGCGCGAGCTGGTCGTCGGGCACGACGACGGTCGCGTCGCGCGCATCGTCGTCGAGATAGACCTCGCGCACGCGCGCGGGCGACAACGCCTTGGCCACGAACCGCGCCGGCTCGGGGTTCCACGGGATGATGTCGATCTTCTCGCCGCGGAGCTCGGAGACGACCATGCGCACCCGGGAGCCGCGCGGGCCGACGCACGCGCCGACCGGGTCGACGCCCTGGGCATGCGACTCGACGGCGATCTTCGAGCGGTAGCCAGGCTCGCGCGCGACGGCGCGGATCTCGACCAGGCCGTCGGCGATCTCCGGCACCTCGAGCTCGAACAGCGTCCGAATCAACTCCGGGTCGCGGCGGCTCAGGATCACCTGCGGCCCCTTCGTGCCAGAGCGAACCTCCGTGATGACCGCCTTGATCCGCGAGCCCTGCTCGTAGCGCTCACCGTCGACCTGCTCGGAGCGAGGCAGCAGCGCCTCGACCTTGCCGAGGTCGACGAGCACGTTGTTCCGGTCGCCGGCCTGTTGGACGATCCCGGTGACGACCTCGGTCACGCGGTCGATGTACTCCTCGTACATGATCTGGCGCTCGGCCTCACGGATCCGCTGCGTGATCACCTGCTTCGCGGTCTGCGCGGCGATGCGGCCGAAGTTCTCGGGAGTGACGTCCGCGCGCTTGACCTGATCCTCCGGGACGTCGGACCAGTCGATGTCGAGGTCGTCATCGGTGACGAGCACGTGCGAGTGCTCGCCGTTCTCGAGCTCGGCCTGCTCCAGCTCGCTGATGACGCGCTCGCGCGCCTCCTCGAGCAGGCGCTCCTCGATGTCGGCGGGCAGCTCGATGGAGAAGACGCGGAAGTCGCCCTCCAGCCGGTCGAGCTCGACGACGGCGTGGCGAGACGAGCCCGGCGTCTTCTTGTAGGCGGCGAGCAGCGCATCCTCCAGCGCGGCGATCAGCGTGTCGCCTTCGATTCCTCGGTCACGCTCGAGCTCGTGGACGAGCTCGATGATCTCTCTGGTCATCGTTCTCCCTCGTAGATCAGATTGCCCCGGACGATCTGCTCGTACGGGATGTCGACTTCGCCTGCGTCGGCGGACACCGTGACCGCACTGTCGTCGGCGCGGGTGACCTCGCCCCGCACCTTCGAGCGCTCGGCCGTCTTCAGCTTCACGCGCCGGCCGACGACGCGCTGGAAATGCTCAGGCTTGCGCAGCGGGCGCTCGAGGCCCGGCGAGGAGACGTTCACGGAATAGGTGCGCAGGTAGTCCCAGAGGACGTGCGTGACCTGCTCGCAGAGCGCGTGGTCGACGCCCTCGGCCCGGTCGACGAAGACCGTGAACCGCTCGGGCCCGGTCAGCTCGACCGCGAGCACCTCGACGTCCGGCAGGGTCTCCGCGACCTTGCCGGCAATCTCGCGCTCGAGCGTTCGTTCCTTGTCGTAGACGTTTGCCAATCGATGCTCCTCATAAAAAATGGGCGCTGCGCGCCCATTTCGCCAAGCCGGTGAAATGTGGTGTTAGCAGGATAGCAAGCGTCGTTGGGAGGTCGGCCCCGCCTCGAAGCGGGGCCTCCTGTCCCCTAGACGGTTCCGGTCTCTGCCGGCTGGTCGGCCTTCAGGTGCCGGATCACGTCTGCGATGTCGGCGATCTCCTGCTCGAGATCGCGCTGGTATTCCTCGAGCCGGCGAAGCCAGTCCTCGCGGTTGCCGAAGCGTCGGCGTCCGCGGATGCCTCGGCGGCCACAGCGTCCATGTCCATGACGGTGCATGTGCTCACCCCCTTCCTGGTGGCGGTTTGGGTTGACCACGGCGTGTCGACCGGTCAGTTCCGACCGGCGCACTGGCAGAGCCCGCGCGTCCTGATGACGGCATCGCAAGCGATGCCTCGTAACGCTCTAGAAATGACGAAATCGTCTCCTGGGCCCGGCCGAGCGCCTCGGCCCAGCGATCGAGCAGGCGGCGGCCCTGGTCGGTGAGCTCGTAGGTGCGTTTGGCCGGCCCCGGCAAATCTGCGCTCCACTCGGAGCTGACGAGCCCCTCCTCTTCGAGCGCGCGCAGGAGGCGGTAGAGGTTGCCGATGTCGACGCGGCCTTCGACCCCCAGCTCCGGGAGGCGCTCGAGGAGCTCGTAGCCGTGCAGGGGCCGCTCCCGCAGGAGCAGGAGCAGCGAGGGTTCCACGAAGCGCTCGACGCGGGCGTGGACGTGCCAGTGGCCCGGCCGGACGAGCCGGCGGCTGCGTGAACGTGGGTGTCTTCGGTGCGTCACTTCCGGCCAGTATAGGTAAAAGACATATGTCTAACGCACACGACTAGATTTCGCACGCATGGCCCACCCAGACCTCCCCGTCGAGCAGGCCTACCTCGACCGCGCCTACGCGAGCCTCGACCGTATGCGCGAGCTCCTCTTGCGCACCGCCGAGGCGGGCGCGACGGACATCTCGCAGCAGGCGATCGAGAACTGGGCGTCCGGCCGGCTCCGCACCTTCGAGGACGCCGATCGTGGGCTCTGCTTCGGCCGGATCGACTCCGAGGAGGCCTACGACCCGATCTACGTGGGCCGTCGCTGGGTGCACGACGACGAGCGCCATCCGCTGGTCGTCAACTGGCAGGCGCCGGCCGCGCGGCCCTTCTACACGGCGACGCCGGCCGCTCCCCACGGCGTCACCCTGCGGCGCCGCTTCCGGACGAAGGGCCGCACGCTCACCGGGATCAGCGACGAGTCGCTCGACGGGTCGCTCGCCGACGCGGCTGCCTCGGTCGACGACTTCCTGCTCGAGGAGCTCGAGCGCGCCCGCGATGCGCGGATGCGCGACATCGTCGCGACGATCCAGGCCGACCAGTACCACCTGATCGCACGCGACCCGCTGCCTCCGCTGATCATCCAGGGTGGGCCCGGCACCGGAAAGACCGCGGTCGGGCTGCACCGCGCGTCGTTCCTGCTCTACGCGCACCGGTCTGGGCTGCGCCGCGTGCTCGTGGTCGGGCCGAACGCGGCGTTCATGGAGTACGTCTCGCATGTCCTCCCCACGCTCGGCGAGGACGCCGTCGACCAGCGCGCGATCCTCGAGCTCGTCGACGCGGAGGTGACGCGGCAGGACCCGCTCGAGGTGCAGCAGCTCAAGGCGGACACGCGGCTGGCGGAGGAGCTACGGCAGCTCGTCGAGGCGGCTTCCGAGGGCGAGCCGCAGGAGCTCGTCGTGCGGATGGAAGGCCGGTTCGTCGGCGTCGAGGCGGACGAGGTCGCCGAGCTCATCGCCGAGGTGCGCGCGGAGCTCGGGCTCTCGGCAGTGGCGCGCGAGCGATTCCGCATGAACGTCCTTCGGCGCTTCTACGAGGACTACGGCGCGCGGCTCGGCGGCCAGGCCTACCGGAACTTCGAGGAGGTCGAGCGCGCGCTGCGCCGGGACGGCCGCATGACGCGCTTCCTCAACCGCAGCTGGCCCGTGCCGAAGCCGGAGTCGATCGTGCGGCGCCTGCCCGGCCTGCCGCGGTCGCGAGGCTGGAGCGAGGCCGATCTGCCGCTGCTGGACGAGGCCCGTGCGCTCATCGTCGGCCCACCGCAGCAGTACGGGCACGTCATCGTCGATGAGGCACAGGACCTGACGCCGATGCAGCTCCGCATGGTCGCGCGGCGAGCCGCCGGCGGGTTCACGATCCTGGGCGACATCGCGCAGGCGACCGGCCCGATCGCCTACGACCGCTGGGAAGACCTGCTCCCCTACCTCCCGGACGGCGACAGCGCGCACGTCGAGGAGCTCCGCCACGCCTATCGCGTGCCGCGCGAGATCATGGCCGTCGCCCTGCCGCTGCTGGAGAGGATCGCGCCCGAGGTCGAGCCGCCCGTCGCGTACCGGGTCGGCGCCGAGCCGCCGCGCGTGGTTCCTGCACGAGATCCGATGCAGGCGGCCTACGAGGAGGCCGCGCGCCTTGCGGGCGACGAGGGCCTGCTCGCGGTGATCGCGCCCGCCTCGCTACGGGGCGAGGACAGCCCGGGCTCGCTTTTCGACGACTCGCGGATCGCGGTGCTGACGCCGCGCGAGGCCAAGGGCATGGAGTTCGACCACGTGATCGTCGTCGAGCCGGCCCAGATCGTCGAGGAGGCTGCGCAGGGGCAGGGCCTGCGCGAGCTCTACGTCGCGCTCACGCGGCCGACGCGAACGCTCGTGCTCGTCCACGCGCGGCCGCTGCCGCGTGAGCTCAGAGCGCCGCGTACAGGCTGACCGGAACACCGTCCGGGTCGTTCAGCAGCGCATAGCGCTGGCCCCAGAACGCGTCCCAGGGCTCCTTCTCGCCCTCGAAGCCCGCGCCGGTCACCCGCGCGTAGACCTCGTCGACCTCGGCCGGGCTTCCGCATTCCAGCGCAATGCCGATCTGATTGCCGTTCTCGCGCGTCCAGTCCGGCATGAAGCTGCGCATGACCTCCTCGCTGTCGAGCATGAAGCGGACGCCGTTCGGCAGGAATGCGTCGACGTGGCCCTCGTCCGGTGTCTCGGGGACGTCGAGGCCGAGCAGGCGATAGAACTGGATCGACCGGGCCATGTCGGAGACGGAGATCCCGATTGCGTTCAGGTCGGGCACGAGGCCAAGTATCGTCGGTCCCGTGGACGAGCTGCGGATCGAACGGGACGGCTTCGAGCTCGCCGCGAGCTACTGGCCGGCCGGAGACACCGCCATCGTGGCGCTCCACGGCGCGGGCGAGGGCACGCGCGACTCTGCGCTCTACCGCCACCTGCACGAGCTGCTCCCGCCGGCCGGGATCGGCGTCGTCACCTTCGACCGCCGCGGAGAGGGTGAGTCGACCGGCGATGTCTCCCGCGGCCGCTTCGAGGAGCAGGTCGAGGACGTGCTCGCCGTGATCGACGCGGTCGACGCGGATCGCGTCGGCCTCTGGGGCATCAGCCAGGGAGGCTGGATCGGGCCGCTCGCGGCAGCTGCCTCCGACGACGTCGCGTTCCTCGTCCTCGTGGCCTCGACCGGAGTGACGCCGTCGGACCAGATGATGTACGCCGTCGAGAAGCAGCTCCGGCTGGCCGGCTTCGGAGACGACGCGGTCGACAAGGCGCTCGAGCTGCGGCGTCGCTTCGAGGACTGGATCCACACGCGCGCGCCCGAGCCGGACGAGGCGCTCGCCGCAGACCTCCTGGCGGCGCTGGACGAGCCCTGGGCCGGCCAGCTCTGGCTGCCGCCCTCGCTCCTCGACGAGGAAGGCACTCGGCTCTGGATCGAGGAGATGGATTTCGACCCGCGGCCGTCCTTCGCGCAGGTGCGGGTCCCGACGCTGCTGTTCTACGGCGAGGCCGACTCGTGGACGCCGGTCGAGCCAAGCGTCGATGCCTGGCGCGAGGCGCGCGGCGACCAGGTCGAGATCGTGGTCGTTCCAGAGGCCGAGCACGACATGACGCTCGCGGACGGAACGCTTGCGCCGGAGTACACGAACAAGCTTGTGGATTGGCTCACCCGGCACGCGGCATAAGGCTTACGGCAGCTACTCTGAAGACCTGCGGCCAAGGCGAGGGCGCCTTCCCCTCCCCGTGAGAGTGAGATCGCCCGTTGTGCCGGGAACCCTTTCCCCTCCCCGTTGCACACGCCTTGGCCCGGCTTTTGCTCAGGCCTCCCAGGCCACCGCGATGGGCCGCTCGAGCCCTGGGAGCGGAAGGGTGGCCGCCTCGGCCTCGACTGCCTCGCGCGCCGTGGACGAAAAGCGTGTCCACGTCTCGATCCGGACCGTGTGCTGGGCCCGCCTCCAGGTGCCGCGGATCTCGCCGTCCACGAGGAGCGCGCCCGGCCACACGCGCGGCGTCCAGAGACGCTGCCGCTGGTCTTCGCGTGGGAGGAGAATCTCGCGCTCGGCTCCGTCGAGCAGGAAGTAGGCATCGCCGCTCGGCAGTAGCCGTGCGGGCGCGTTGACCGTCTCGCCGGCGCGAATCTCCGGCTCGTCCTCTGCGAGCAGCCACTCGTCGCCGAGCGGTGAGCGAACGGGCAGCAGCGACCCCTCGAGGGAAGCGAACGTCGCCGCCCCCGAGCGCCGCGAGATCCCGGCCCAGCGGGCGAAGCTCTCAGCCGTGGTCGGCCCGAAGACATGGAGGTAGCGGCGTGCGAGCCGGCGTTGGGCCTCGGCGGGATCGATCTTCGGAGCGGGAACGGTCCAGACGGCCGGCGCCCGCGCGCCGTCCCAGCGGATCGCGATCGTGCCGGTGGTCGCGGCGTACCTCATCGCGTTTCCGAGGCCGAGCAGGCGCCCGAGCTCGCGGTCGGTCATCGTGCCGTCGAGGCCGGCGTGCATCCGCTCGGCCATGTGCTCGGCTCGAAGGCGGCCCTTGGCGTCGTCCGGAAGCCTTCCGAGGGAGAACAGGGCGAAGTCGCGTTTCGGTACGACATACGTGCTGTACCGGGGGCCCCAGAGCTGCGCGAGCGACGGATGGTCCCAGGTCGACGGCTCGACGTCCTCGACCCGCGCGTGCAAGGAGAGCAGCGCGGCCCGCGGCATGCTGTCCTGGAGGCCCGCCCAGGCCGCGCGCCGCAGCGACTGCGCGCCCATCGGCAGCCGCTTGTCGAGCGCACCGACGCGTCGCCGGAACGACAGGATCTGCTCCCGCGTCACCTTCAGTCGCGGTTTCACCGAGCCCGCCATCGAGGCACGCACCCTAGCCATGCCCGGGCCATGGGTACGCTCGCCCTCGTGGACGTTCGACTCGAAGAGGAGCGCGACCAGCCGGCCGTCGCGGCTGTGCACCGAGCCGCCTTTGGCGGCGATCACGGGAACGTTGTCGCGGACCTCGTCGACGATCTCCGCGAGGCCGTGGCGAGGGGCGACGGGTTGTCGCTCGTCGCCGAACGCGGAGGCGAGGTCGTGGGCCACGTGATGTTCACGCCGAGTCTCCTGGACGCCCCGCAGCGGCTCGTCTCGGTGCAGGTGTTGAGCCCGGTGGGCGTGCTGCCTGCATGGCAGCGCCAAGGAGCCGGGTCGGCGATGGTCCGGCGGGGCCTCGAGATCCTGAGCGAACGCGCCGTTCCCCTGGTCTT
This sequence comes from Gaiellaceae bacterium, assembly GCA_036522595.1. Lineage (GTDB taxonomy): Bacteria > Actinomycetota > Thermoleophilia > Gaiellales > Gaiellaceae > AC-32. Next base: position 9,418 of record DATDFL010000203.1, on the reverse strand, counting down.
TCTGGAGGGCGACCCGAGGTACTACTCGCGCTTCGGGTTCGAGCCGGGCGCGGAGCTGGGCTTCAGGAAGCCGTCGCTACGCATTCCGGATGCGGGCTTTCAGGCGCTCCGGCTCCCCGCGTACGAGCCCTGGATGACCGGGACGCTGGTCTACTCCGAGACGTTCTGGCGACACGATCTCGTCGGGCTTCGCAGCTCCGGCGACTGAGGCGTCACTCCAGTACCAGCGTCACAGGACCGTCGTTGACGAGCTCAAGCTCCATCCTGGCTCCGAAGCTGCCGGTCTCCACGTCCAGGCCGTGGCCGCGCAGCGCGTCGCAGAATGCTTCGTAGAGCGGCTCCGCCTTCCCGGGCGGCGCGGCCTCGCTGAAGCTCGGGCGGTTCCCCTTAGCCGTATCGGCGATCAGCGTGAACTGGCTCACGACCAGGGCTTCGCCGTGGACGTCCAGCAGCGAGCGGTCGAAGCGGCCCTCGTCGTTCTCGAAAACGCGTAGCTGAGCCACTTTCGCGGCCAAACGGTCGGCTGCGGCACCGTCGTCGCCACCCGCTACGCCGAGCAGAACGCACAGCCCGAAGCCGATCTCACCGACCACTTCCCCGCCCACCGTCACGCGCGCGCGAGAGACCCGTTGCACGACAGCCTTCATGTTCGCGACAAAAACGACGATATAGCCCTCGTGGAAGCGGCCCACCTTCCCTGGCAGCACCTGGGCTCCCTGCTGATCAACCGCGGGCTGCTGACCGTGGACCAGGTCAAGCAGGCCTTCGAGGAGCAGCGCCTGACCGGCCGCCGGCTCGGCGAGATCGCCGTCGGCCACGGCTGGGTCACGGCCGCCGACCTCGCGAAGGCTCTGGCAGACCAGTTCGGGCTCGAGTACGTCGACCTCTCGACCACCGAGCCGGACCGTGACGCGGCGAGCCTCCTGCAGAAAGAGCTCGCGTTCCGCTACCAGGCGATGCCTGTCCGCTTCCTCGCCGACGACCTGCTGCTCGTCACGGTCGCCGACCCGACCGACGTCGCGAGCAACGACAACCTGAAGCTGGCGCTCGGCCACAATGTGCGCCTCGCCGTCTCGGAGCCGGAAGACCTCGAGCGGGCGATCAAGAAGCTCTACCGCACGCAGATCGAGCTCGAGCAGGACTCGGTCGAGAGCGAGGAGGCCGCGCAGGAGATCGCCGCCCAGCGCGAGGAGATCTCCGACGCCGGCGGCGAGACGCCTGCGGTCAAGCTCGTCCACACGACGATGGCGCAGGCAATCGAGGACGGCGCTTCCGACATCCATTTCGAGCCGCAGGAACAGGACATGGTCGTCCGCGCCCGGATCGACGGCGTCACCCGAGTCGTCGCGACGATCCCGAAGCAGATGCAGCCTGCGGTGATCACGCGCCTCAAGATCATGGGCCACCTCGACATCGCCGAGCGGCGCGCGCCGCAGGACGGCCGCGTCTCGGTGCGCTTCGGCGGCGAGCCCCTCGACCTGCGCATCGCGGTCATCCCGACGACGCACGGCGAGCAGGTCGTGCTCCGGATCATGCACCGCGCCGTCGCCGAGCCCGACCTGGCCCAGCTCGGCATGACCGCGGGCGCGCGCGAGCTCTTCGAGCGGGCGATCCGCCAGCCGTACGGCGCCGTCGTCGTCTGCGGGCCGACCGGCAGCGGCAAGACCACGACGCTCTACACCGCCCTGCACCTCCTCAACGACCCCGGCCGCGTGCTGATGACGATCGAGGATCCGGTCGAGTACCAGATCCCGGGCATCAACCAGATCGAGATCACGCCGAAGAGCGGCCTCACGTTCGCCCGCGGACTGAGAACGATCCTGCGCAGCGACCCCGACGTGCTGCTCGTCGGCGAGATCCGCGACGAGGAGACCGCGCGCATCGCGATGCAGGCGGGCATGACCGGCCACCTCGTCCTGACGACGGTTCACGCTCACGACGCGGCCAGCGCGGTCGCGCGCCTGAAGGACATGGACGTCGAGCCCGGGCTCCTCGCGAGCTCGGTCAACTGCATCGTCGCCCAGCGGCTCGCGCGGAAGCTCTGCACCGACTGCCGCGAGTCGTACTGGCCCAGCGACGACGAGCTGAACCAGATGGGCCTGCTCAGCCACAAGGGCAAGGTCTTCCTGCAGCGGCCAAAGGGCTGCGGGCGCTGCGGCAACACCGGCTTCCGCGGCCGCGTGGCGCTCTACGAGGTCCTGCCGGTGACGAAGGAGATCCGCGCGCTGATGGAGTCGTCGACCGACGAGATCCACCAGGTCGCCGTGCAAATGGGGATGACGACGCTGCATCAGGACGGCATCCGGCTCTGCCTCGAGGGCGTCTCCTCGCTGGAGGAGATCCGCCGCGTTACCGGCGAGCGTCTAGCTTAGGTCCCGGATCCGCGACTCGTACGCCTGCTCGCCCGGACGGAGCGAGCTCGCCAGCTTGTAATGGCCGTTCGCCTCGTGGTCCCGGCCCTGCTTCTCGAGGCAGCGGCCCAGCGCGTAGTGCGCGTAGTCGTCCACCGGCGCGAGCTCGAGCATCTTGCGGAACTCCGACTCGGCCTCCGCGTAGCGGTGGATCCGGAAGTACGCGATCCCGAGTGCCTCGCGGATCGACGCCTTCTCGGGCTCGCGGGCCTTCGCCTTCTCGAGCGGAACGGTCGCCTGGGCGGCCATGCCCTTCGAGAGGCGCTCGCGGCCCTGCTGGAAAAGGTCGAAGGTCTCGCTCATGAAACGTCTCTTCCCTCAGGCTAGCCCGAGCGAACGGAGTGACAACAACCCGCGGGTGCGCTCGAAGCGGGTGAGCTCGCGCCGCACGTCCCGCCGAATCTGACGCATGGCGCGCCGAAGCTCGCGGGCCGCCTCGTGCGCGTACCTCGGCGGGGCGAAACGCGCGGCCGTGCCATGGGCGCCGAGGGCCGCGGCCGAGACTCCGAGCTCCGCCTCGGCGAGCGCCGCCAGCTCCGTGAGCGTCGCGCTCGCCGGAACGTCCACCGACTGGTCGAGCAGCACGTCGCGCAGCTCCTTGCGGCACGCGCTTGCGAGGCGCCGCGGGTCGCGCGTCAGGTACCGGCTCTGCCGGACGAGGAGCTTTGCGAGGGCGATCACGAGCACGAGGCCGATCGCGATGTAGAAGAGCAGGCGCAGCAGGCCGGGCGTCCGTGAATGGTGTGCTGGGGTGGACACCGCCTTGGGTAGCGTCAGGTCGGGCGTGTCCGGGCCGAGGTGGATCGGCTTCTTCGCAAAGCCGAGCTCGCTCGCGTGTTGGTTGAACGACTTCAGCCCGTCCTTGCTCGCGAGCACCAGCGCGGCGGCGGTGGCGTCGAACGTCCTCGACGACACGGAATAGGCACCCGCGAGGCCGCCTCGGCTGGGCGTCGGGTCGAACGGCACCCAGCCCCAGCCCTGGAACCAGGCCTCGACCCATTCGTGCGCGTCGTGGTCGGTCACGGTCCACACCCCGTTGTCCTGGTCGAACTGGCCGCTGCTGAAGCCGGCCGCGACCCGCGACGGGACGCCCAGGTAGCGCAGCATCAGCGCCATCGCGCCCGCGAAGTGCTGGCAGTAGCCAGCCTGCGTCCGCCTCACGAAGTCCACGAGCGGCGGCACTCCCGGCGGCGGCTTGGCCGGATGCGCGTCGTAGACGAAGTCGCCCCGCCGGAACCACGACTCGAGCGCGACGGCGGCCGCGTACGGGCTCTTCGCGTCGCCCGCGATCTCCTCGGCCCGGTCGTACAGCGGACGGTACGCAGCGATCTGCCGGGCGTGAACCGACCGCGTGAACAGGTAGTCGATCAACGCTCGGCGGCCGGGGGTCCCGAACGGCTGCACGACGACCTGCCGATCGACGGCGAGGTACTTCTTCTGGTCTTTGATCAGCTGCGGGTAGCGCGGCTTCGAGCGGGCAAGCTCCTGCGGCGTCGGCTCGGGCTCGTAGCTCCACGCCGTGTAGGTGTCGCCGCGCCGCAGCCCGCGTTGCAGGAGGACCGTCCCCGCAGGGTCGTAGGAGACGAGGCCGAGCTTCTGCGCGTCGACCCGGACCGGAACGCTCGCGGCGACGAGGTGCGTGTCGGCGAGCGACTCGACCTGTATCTGCTGCTCCACCAGGCTCGAACGGTGATGCGGTACCAGTCCAGGCTCACCCAGGTCGCCGCTCTTCTGCTGCTCCAGCGCGAGGTCCTCGATCCAGCGGCCGCCGACGACGTCGTCCAGGGTCGCGGCGCGCCAGTACTGCGGCCGCGAGGGCGCCTTGATCTTCAGGACGACCGTCTTCTTGCGCGGGAAGTTGAGCCCGGAGTAGTCGGAGTTCCACACGTAGCTGACGGTCACCGGTTTGGCGGGCCGGTTGTAGAAGTCCCACCGCTGCCAGTTGACGAAGCCGTGCCGGGCCAGCGCGGGCGAGCTGGAGGCGGCGAGGGCCACCAGGACCACGCCCAGGCCCGCGAGCGGCGCGTAGCCAAGCGAGCGCGGCCGCGCGCGGATTCCGACCAGCAGCACGAGCAGGCCGGCGAGCAGCGCGGCGCCGCGCTGGAAATCATGACCGCCGAGGAGCGTCGCGGGCCAACCCGCGCCGATGAGCAGCGCCAGCGAGGCCGCCCGCGCACGCCGTGCCGCAATCGCCAGCGAAGCCGCGAGCGTGAAGGCGAACACGCCAAGCAGCACCGTCCCGTGCATCCGCGGCTGCGCCACGGCGTCGAACGGCAGCTTCACGTCGTAGAAGTCGAGGAAGCCCTGGCCGAACCGGCCGAGCACCCGGCCCGGATAGTGGATTCCCGGCCCCTGGTCGAAGGCGACTCCGGCCGCGATGAGGAAGCAGGTGGCCGCGGCCGCGATCCGGTAGCGCACGTTTCCGACCAGGCTGGGGACGAGCGCGAGCACCACGACGAGCAGCGCCTCGCCGTCGCCCGAGCCGTGCTCGATGCGCAACCAGTTCCACGCGATCAGCAGTCCCGCCACCGCGCCGAGGACGATGACCCTAGGCACGGGCGGCCTGCGCGAACGCCGGCGCGCCGAGCACGGCGGCCAGGTCGTCTCCGTGTCGCAAGACGGCCACGGCAACTCCTGCCGCCTGCAGGCGCAGAAGCTCCGGGAACCGCTGCGGCCCGGCATCGCCGAAGCTCGCGCTGTCGACCAGCACGAGCGACACGTCCCGGTGGCCGAGCGAGCGCTCCACGAGCCGCTCGACGAGCCTCGCCGGTAGCGAGGCGGTCACGACGAGAAGCTCGAGCGACCTCGCCGCCGCGTTCGCCTCGTCTGCGAGCAGCGCGGCAAGCGGCGGCCCCTCGGCGGGCTCGATGGTCGCGAGCAAGTCGAGTGCGTGGCGCCAGTCGCCGTCCGCCGAGTGAACCCGCTGCTGCTCCCGCCGCAGCGAGTTGACGACGAGCACCGACCGGCGTCCCCGGCGCGCGTGGGCCATGAGGATCGAGCCGGCGGCGCGCACCTGTTCCTCGAAGCTCTCCCCCACCACCGAGCCGGGATCGGCGTCGAGCACGACGGCTACCTCGTCGCGCGGCGAGTCCTCGAGCTCCTTGACCATCAGCTGCGCCCGCTTCGCGGTCGAGCGCCAGTGCACCCTCCGCAGCGATTCGCCCTGCTGGTACTCGCGGACGCTGTGCAGGTCGAAGCCGCTGGGCCGCCGCAGCAGGAGCCGCCGCCCGTCGCGCACGGCCGCTCCGGTCTCCGAGAAGAGCCGCTCCAGCTCGACGAGGCGCGGGTAGACCAGCAGCGCGCCCGGGGTCGAGAGGGGCAGCTCGACGCGGTCGAAGCCGAGCGGGTCCTCGATCAGGGCGGTGGTGCCCTCGAACGCGTACCGCCCTCGCGGCAACCGCGCGAGCACATACGACGCCTTGCCGCGCGGGACCGGCGTCTCGCGCTCGCCGAGCTTGCCGATCCGCTCGCGGAGGAACATCGTCGCCGGCAGCCGCTGGGGCGTCACGAGCTCCAGCCGCACTTGGACGTCGTCGCCGGCGAAGCGGTCGCCGCCGGGCAGGCGCCTGCGCAGCTCGACCGGCCGGCCCGCGAGCCGAGTCCACACCCGCGCGAGCAGAACGGCCGCGATCAGCCCGAGAGCGACCGGATAGAGCGGCTTCGAGCCGAACGCCCACGCGGCGAGATATGTCAGGCAGCCCAGCCCCAGCGCGAGCCGCCCGCGTGGGGTCATACCGGAACCGGAGTGTGTTCCAGCGCCTCCCGGACGAGGTCGGCGCCGGAGAGCCCGGAGGCGCGTGCCTCGGGAGCGAGGATCAGCCGGTGGGCCAGCACGGGCTCGGCGCAGGCCTTGACGTCGTCGGGCGAGACGAAGCTCCGCCCCTCGGAGAGCGCGCGTGCCTTGGCGACGCGCAGCAGCGCGATCCCGGCCCGCGGGCTGGCGCCGAGGTAGAGCCGCCCGTCGGAGCGCGTGTGCCGGAGCAGCGCCACCACGTAGCGGTTGACGCTCTCCTCCACGAACACCTCCGCCGCCTCCGTGATCAGCCCGCGCACCTCCTCCGCGGTGGTGACCGATCGCAGCGAGTCGAGCGGCGGATCGCTCGTCTGCTCGGTCAGCATCCGCGCCTCCTCGGCCAGCGGCGGGTAGCCGATCTCCACGCGCATGGTGAAGCGGTCAAGCTGCGCCTCGGGCAGCGGGTACGTCCCCTCGTACTCGATCGGGTTCTGCGTCGCCATCACCAGGAACGGGCGCGCCAGCTCGTAGGTGACGCCGTCGACGGTCACCTGGTTCTCCTGCATGCACTCGAGCAGCGCGGCCTGCGTCTTCGGCGAGGCGCGGTTGATCTCGTCGACGAGCAGAAAGTTCGCGAACACCGGGCCGGGACGGAACTCGAACTCGTTCGCCTTCTGGTTGAAGACGTTCACGCCGGTCACGTCCGACGGGAGCAGGTCCGGCGTGAACTGAAGCCGGGAGAAGGAGCAGTCGACCGAACGCGCGAGCGCCTTGGTCAGCATCGTCTTCCCGACGCCCGGGAAGTCCTCGATGATCAGGTGGCCCTCGGCGACGAGGCAGAGAACGACGAGCCGGAGCGTCTCCGCGGGCGCGCGCACGACGAGGGCGACGTTCTCCATGATCCGGCGCACGGCGTCGGCGCCGACGACGGCTTGGCTCTCCGCTCCTACGGCCTCGTCCACTACGCCCCTAGCCTCTCCGCCACCGCGTCGAGGATAGCCGCAGCGATCCGTTCCTTCGACGCCTTCTCCAGGCGCTGCTCCCCGTCCGCCGAGACGAGCACGACCTCGTTGTCGACTGCGTCGAACCCGATGTCGGCGCGGGACACATCGTTGAAGACGATCAGGTCGACCTGTTTGTCGGCAAGCTTCTGACGCGCGCGCTCGAGGCCACGCTCGCCCACGTCCGCCGCGAAGCCCACAAGGAGTGTCCCGTTCGTGCGGGTCGAGCCGAGCTCGCGGAGGACGTCGGTCGTCGGCTCGAGCGTCACCGTCCAGGCATTCCCGTCCTTCGAGCGCTTCCCCGTCTCCGCGTCGGCGGGGCGGTAGTCGGCGACCGCGGCCGCCATCAGGACGACGTCGGCGTCGCGTCGGGCGAGCGTCTCCCTGGCGACGTCCTCGGCGGTCGGTGCGGGCACCACATCGACGTCTACGGGAGCCGGGACCGAGAGGTTCGCCGCCACGAGCGTCACGTCCGCGCCGCGGCGCCGCGCCTCGGCGGCGAGCGCCGCGCCCATTCGCCCCGACGAGCGGTTTCCGAGGAACCGGACCGCGTCGAGCGGCTCGCGGGTACCGCCGGCGGTGACGAGGACACGGCGGCCGCGCAGCTGCTCGCGCTTCTCCAGCAGCGAGGCGCAGCGCTCGAAGATCTCCTCCGGCTCGGTCATCCGCCCCACGCCGACCTCGCCTTCGGCCATCTCGCCGCGCTCCGGCCCGATCAGCTCGACTCCGCGGCGCCGTAGGGTCTCGACGTTTTCCTGTGTCGCCGGATGCGACCACATGCGCGGGTTCATCGCCGGCGCAGCCAGAACCTCACCGCGGAAAGCGAGCGCGGTCTGCGTAAGGACGTTGTCCGCGAGGCCCTGGGCCAGCTTTGCCAGCGTGTTCGCCGAGAGCGGTGCGATCACGAGCAGGTCCGCATCGACGAGGTGCGGGTAGAGCTCCCGCGGCATCTCGCGGCGCGCCAGCGCTTCGAAGGTGTGCGCAGTGACGAAGCGCTCGGCGTCGGAGGTCAGGATCGGCGTCACCTCGTGGCCGGCGCGAACGAGCAGCCGCGTCAGCTCGCAGGCCTTGTAGGCGGCAATTCCCCCGGTAACCCCCAAAAGCACGCGCGCCATGCGCACATTGTGCCCGCAAGGACTAAATCCGCGGTAGCGTCGCCCCCGTACTCCCGGGGTCATCGAAAAGGAGGCGCATGAACAGAAAGGCCTCAGCCGTACTCGTAATCGTCATGGCCGCCGCGCTCGCAGCCGCGGGCGCCGCCTTCAGCCGTAGCTCATCGACCCCGAGGCTCAAGGGCGTCGTCGGCCCGGGCTACACGATCTCGCTGAAGAAGGGCGGCAAGAAGGTCAAGACGCTCAAGGCAGGCAAGTACCGGATCGTGATCAGCGACAAGTCCAACTTCCACAACTTCACGCTCGAACGGGAGAAGCCGTCATCACCGCACATGGAGAAGCACATCACCGCGACGGCTTTCGTCGGCTCGAAGACGCTCGTGTGGACGCTGAAGCCCGGCAGCTGGCGCGCCTACTGCTCCATTCACGAGGCGCAGATGCACCAGGACTTCAAGGTCACGAGGTAATGGAGGGCTTGCCGGAACCTCGCTCGTCATCGGGGTGGGATGGCCGTTCCGAGGCAAGGACGCAGGGAGGCCCAATAGTGGACAGCTATTGGGCCGACCGAGGACGCGGCCTCGGGGCGGACAGCGCGGCCCGAGGGCACAGACTAGGTTTCGGCAAGGCCTCCTAACGCGGAGGGGCCGCCTGCCGGTGGCCCCCCGTTCCTAAAGAATCTGCCGACGCCACGCGTCGGACCAGCATGATCGCGGAGCTCGAGGAGCTCTATCGCGCGCGCCGACCCGAGTTCTGCCGGGTCGCGGCCGCCATCGCCGGTGACCGCGGCCTCGGCGAGGACGCGGTGCAAGAGGCGTTTGCCAAGGCGGTGCGCAAGCGCCGCTCGTACCGGAGGCGCGGCTCGCTCGAGGCGTGGGTGTGGCGGATCGTCGTCAACGCGGCGCGAGACGCGCGGCGCCGACGTCCGCTCTTCCCGGAGCCCGGAGAGCTGCGGCTCGCGGAGATGAACGGTCACGGGCCGACGCTTCCGCTGGAGCTGCTCACGGAACGGCAGCGGGAGGTGCTCTTCCTCCACTACTACGCCGACCTCGACTACGCGACCATCGCCGACACGCTGGGGATCAGCCCCGGGACCGTCGGCGCGACGCTGTCCACCGCCCGCGGCGTGCTACGGCGGGCGCTGACGCACGAGGTGACGCAATG
>DATDFL010000202.1:0-8145 GCA_036522595.1 Gaiellaceae bacterium | reverse complement strand
CTGAAATGACCAGTCGATGCGCTGTTCGGCAGGAGGGGCATCGGTGAGTCGCCTGGACGTCCTTCGCCAGCACGGGCTCCTCGCGCTGCTCGCCTCGGAGACGATCTCCGTGACGGGCTCGCAGATGACGTGGGTCGCGCTGCCCTGGTTCGTCCTGACGACCACGCACTCGCCGGGGAAGATGACGCTCGTTCTGCTCAGCGAGTCGCTGGGCCTCATCCTGTTCGGCTTGCCGAGCGGGGCGTTGCTGGAGAAGCTCGGCCCGCGGCGCACGATGATCTTCGCCGACGCTTTTCGGGCGCCGCTGACGCTCGTCATCCCAGTCCTGTACTGGACCACCGGGCTGTCGTTTCCGCTCCTGCTCCTGCTCGTGTTTGTGATCGGGGCGCTGAGCACTCCCTACTTCGCCGCGCAGCGCTCGATCGTTCCCGAGCTCGTGGGTGAGGACGAGGTCATGGTCGGGAAGGCGAACGTCTTCCTTCAGAGCGCCCAGCGGGTGACGATGCTGCTCGGCCCGGCGTGCGCCGGTGTGCTGATCGCGCTGCTCAACGCCCCGAGCGTCATCGTCATCGACGCAGCGACCTATGTGGTGTCGATGCTCCTCGTGGCCGCGTTCATCAAGACGCGGAAAGCGGCGCCCGTGGAGCGCGAGCAGCGTCCGCGGTTCTTCGACGGCATCCGCTACATCGTCCGCGACCCGCTGCTTCGCGGCTGGATGGTCGCCTTCGTCGTCGGGGACGCCGCCTGGATGGCCTTCTTCGCGGCGGTGCCGGTGCTCGTCGTCTCGGACTACGGCTCCAACCCGCGGATCGTCGGCTGGATCTTCGCGTCGTTCGGCGTGGGCGCCGTGCTCGGGAACACCGCCGCATGGCGCCTTCAGGACCGGCGCGAGGGCCTCTGGATCATCGCAACGCTGGTGTATGGACAGGCGCTCCCGCTCTGGGCGCTCGTCTTCCACATCCCATCCCTGGCAGTGATGGGAGTGCTCTTCGTCTCGGGGATCTTCAACGGGCTCGTCAACCCGTCGATTCACGCGCTCCTGACGCTGAGCGCACCGCCCGCGATCCGGGCCCGCGTGATGTCCGCGCTCGCGACGGTCTTCATGCTCTCGAGCCCGCTCGGGCTCGCGTTCGCGGGCCCTGTCCTGAGCGCGGCCGGCGCCCACCCGGTGCTGATCAGCTTCGCCGCGATCCAGACCGCCGCGATGGCCCTGGTCTCCGTGCTCTCGCTGCGAGCACTCGCCTCGCGGCGGGCCGAGGCGGTCGAAGCCCCGGTCTAGTCGTCCAGCTCGTTCGCCTTGCCTGCCAGGGCGGTGAAGCCGGCCTGGAGGAAGTCGTTTGCCGCCGCCGCTCCGAGCGACCAGGTCAGGAGGCGTCCGAACCGCGGCGCAATGACCTGCGTTGCCGCGAGCGCCGCGGCCACCCAGGTCCCGGCGCAGCGCGAGCAGGTGACGAGCTCGCCGATCGCCTGCTCGAACCCTCCCTCGACCGGTTCCTCGTCTCCGCTGTGCGCATGCCCGTGAACGAACGGGTCGCGGATGAAGCTCGTCACCTCGTCGTGCGAGAGCGTTCTGGCGGCCTTGAACGCTGCGGCGCTGAGGACGACGAAGTCCAGCGCGGTGTGGCACTGCGGGTCGCGGTCGAGTGCGCGGGCAACGATGCCGGCGGCGCCGAGGCCGCCTACGAAGGCGCCCATGATCGTCGCGTACGCCGTGTAGGGCGGCCGTTCGACAGTTGTTTCCATGGGGGTACCCTTGGCCCCGTGGCGGAGTTCAAAACATCTGGCGCCTACCGGCCGACCGGAGACCAGCCCCAGGCGATCGCCGAGCTTTCGGCCGGAATCGAGGCGGGCGAGCGCTATCAGACGCTGCTCGGGGCCACCGGCACCGGCAAGACGGCGACGATGGCATGGATCGTCGAGCAAGTCCAGCGGCCGACGCTGCTGATCGCGCACAACAAGACGCTGGCCGCCCAGCTCTGCAACGAGCTGCGGGAGTTCTTCCCCGACAACGCGGTCGAATACTTCGTCTCGTACTACGACTACTACCAGCCGGAGGCGTACGTCCCGCAGGCCGATCTCTACATCGAGAAGGACTCCTCGCGGAACGACGACATCGACCGGCTCCGCCACGCGGCCACCGCCGCGCTCCTCTCGCGCCGTGACGTGGTCATCGTCGCTTCGGTTTCCGCGATCTATGGCCTGGGCTCGCCCGAGGAGTACGAGAAGCGGGTCGTTCTGCTCGCGGTTGGCGAGGAGCACGACCGCGATCTCGTGCTGCGGAAGCTCGTCGACATCCAGTACGCGCGCAACGACACGTTGCTCGGGCGTGGTCGCTTCCGCGTCAAGGGCGACGTCGTCGAGGTCCAGCCGGCCCATATGGAGTCCGCCTACCGGGTCTCGTTCTTCGGCGACGAGGTCGAGCAGATCACGCACTTCGACCCACTTACGGGTGAGGTCTACGGGAAGCTCGAGCACCTCGCGCTGTTCCCGGCGACGCAGTACGTCACCTCGAAGCCGACGATCGAGCGCGCCGCCGAGCAAATCCGCCACGAGCTCGAGGAGCAGGTGAAGACCTTCGAGTCGGCCGGGAAGATGCTCGAGGCGCACCGGATTCGCCAGCGCACCGAGTACGACCTCGAGATGATGCAGGAGCTCGGCTTCTGCAACGGGATCGAGAACTACTCACGCCATCTCGACGGCCGTGCGCCGGGGACTGCGCCGCACACGCTCCTCGACTTCTTCCCATCCGACTTCGTCGTCTTCGTCGACGAGTCGCACCAGACCGTGCCCCAGATCGGCGGCATGTACGAGGGCGACCGCTCGCGCAAGGAGACGCTCGTGGAGCACGGCTTCCGCCTGCCGTCGGCGCTGGACAACCGGCCGCTGCGCTTCGACGAGTTCCTCGGCAAGGTGCCGCAGCTCGTCTTCGTCTCGGCGACCCCGGGGCCGTACGAGCTGCGCCACTCGCAGCGCGTGGCCGAGCAGCTGATTCGCCCGACCGGAATCGTCGACCCGGAGGTCGAGCTGCGGGCGACGAAGAACCAGATCGACGACCTGCTCAACGAGATCCGGCGGCGCGAGGAGGCCGGCGAGCGCGTGCTGGTCACGACCCTGACGAAGAAGATGGCCGAGGACCTGACCGACTACCTGCTCGAGTCGGGCGTCAAGGCGCGCTACCTCCACTCGGAAATCGACACGCTCGAGCGAATCCAGATCATCCGCGAGCTGCGTCTCGGCGAGTACGACGTGCTCGTAGGCGTGAACCTCCTGCGTGAGGGGCTCGACCTCCCGGAGGTCTCGCTGGTGGCGGTCCTCGACGCCGACAAGGAGGGTTTCCTGCGCGGCAAGACGGCGCTGATCCAGACGATCGGACGCGCCGCGCGGAACGTCAACGGCAAGGTGCTTCTCTACGCGGACAAGCTCACCGAGGCGATCCAGGGTGCGCTCGAGGAGACGAACCGCCGCCGCGCGAAGCAGCTCGCGTACAACGAGGAGCACGGGATCACGCCGGAGTCGATCATCAAGGGCGTTTCCGACATCGCGGAGTTCCTGTCGCTGGAGGCGCCGACGGTCCCGGGTCGCCGCCGCCGCGGGCGCGCCGAGGTCGAGGGGATGTCACCGGGCGAGATGGAGAAGCTCGTGATCCAGCTCGAGGAGGAGATGTTCGCCGCCGCCGAGGAGCTGCGGTTCGAGTACGCCGCGAAGCTCCGAGACGAGATCAAGGACCTGCGGCGGGAGCTCCAGGCCGCGGCCGAGGCCGAAGCGCCGGCCTAGCGTTAGGGTCTCGGCGTGGGCTTGCTCCTCTTCCTGATCATCCTGGCGCTGTTCGGCTTCGTTATCGGCGGCCTGGCGCGCTGGGCTGTGCCCGGTCCGGATCCGATGTCGATTCCTGCCACGATCGCGCTCGGGCTCGGCGGGGCGATCATCGGCGGAATCATCGGGAGGCTCATTCTCGGCTCGTACCCGGGATTTCTGTTCGCGTTCGCCGGCGCCGTGCTGCTCCTGATCCTCTACCGCAAGTACGTCCAGCACCGGCCGATCACCGGCCCCGGGGCTCACCAGCAGCCTCCACCGTAAGGGGCGTCCGTCCTCGGGGGAAGCGGCGCAGGCCGGTCAGGCCCCAGTCGTCGTCGCGCCACGTGTAGGTCTCGACGAGCAGCGTCTCCGCGGTCGCTTCGTAGACGTGCAGGCCGCGCGCCTCGCCGCGGCGGTCCGGGCGCGGCTGGCCGAGACCCGGCGCAACCGAGACCGTGACCCCTCGCAGGCCGTCCCGCTCGACCTCGAACTCGTGGCGCTCGCTGACGGCGGCCTGGTGGATGTGCCCGGCCAGGATCAGCTCGGCGCCCGCGTCGACGAGCCCCGCGAGGACCGCGCTCCGCTTCGCCACGGGCTTCTTCCGGGACCGCCAGGGCGCGCCGATCAGGTGGTGGTGGAGCGCGACCACTCGCAGCGCTCCGTCCGGGGCTTCCGCGAGCAGCTTCGCGGCCCGCTCGATCTGGGGCGTCCGGATCCCGCCGGACTGATGGCGCCACGGACGAACCGAGTTGAGCCCGACGACGATCACGTCCTCCGAACGGAACTCGGGCTCGACGGTCTCCCACTGCCGCTCGAACTCCGCCCAGGGGCTCGTGAACCGGGCGGGGAAGGTGTACGGGATGTCGTGGTTCCCGGGAATCACGAGGAGCGGGCGCCCGAGCCCGCGCAGGAAGGCCGCGGCGCGCTCGTGCTCGACCCTCCGCCCGCGGTGGGCGAGATCCCCCGTCACGACGATCAATTCGGGCCCGACGCGCTCGATCAGCGGCTCGAGGCCGCGCTCCACCTGGGTTTCCTCCGCGCTTCCGGCGTGGAGATCTGAGATGTGGAGGAGGCGTACGGACAACGGCGAAGCAGGCTATACACTGAATTCATGGCTGATGAACCAACCGAGATCTTCGACGACCTCTACCTTGGCTTGAGGGCTGGCGGTGCGTTGCGCAAGCAGCGTCGCGGCGAGCCGCTGACCACCGAGGAGCAGGAGGCGCTCGGCCGCTGGGCGCGGCTCTCGCCGGTTCGCAAGGCGCTGGCGATCGGCGCCTTTGCAGTAGGAACCTTCGGCCTCGGCTTCACGTTGGGCGGCCTGATCTTCGGCCGCTGGCGCAAGGCCTAAGCCAGCTCGACTGGATCGCCCACGCGGACCCGGCCGGGCTCCGCGACTGCCGCGTAGACGCCGAACGGCAGGGGCTCCGTCGTCTCGATGACTTCTCGATAGGCAGCGAGCGCCTTCAGCGTGTTGAGGTCGGGAGCGCCCGACTCGGGGTTCTGCGTCGTCACGGCACAGCGCCCGACGTTTCCCTGCGGCACGACGACGGCCTCTCCGAGCCGCACGCGGCGGCCGAGCCACTCGTCCTCCTCGTGCTCGCCGAGGCCTTCGATGCCGAAGTTCATGCGGAAGCGCCGCTCGTCCACCTCGTCCACGCCGAGGATCCGCGCGAGGGCGTCCAGGGAGCCGGTTCCGAGCAGCGTCGCGGCGCCGCTGCGCCGCCGGTCCGGCGCCGGCCCAGAGCCCCCGACGAGCCGAAGCTCGCGGCCGGTGAAATCGGAGATGGCCTTGCTCCAGGGCCCGTCGACGACCCGGGCCTCGACGACGTTCCCCCAGAACCGGGCGCCCAGCGAGCCGTCGAAGCCGACCTCCTGCGCGACCGTCGTGCCGTCGGGGAACTCGAGCGTCAAGGTGGCCCCTTCGCGGTCGTAGCGCGGAACGATCTGCTGGAGGGCGCCGAGCCCCTTGCTGTTCACGAGCAGGTCGTTCTCGTCGACCAGGAAGAACTCCCGATCACCTGCGATCCCGGCCTCGGTCAGGTCGCACTCGTCGAGCTGCCGGACCGAGAGGCCCTTGACCGGGCAATGGGAGATCCAGGCGACGCGAAGGCTCACCCGGTGAAATCTAGCTAGCTGCCGCTCGACTCCTTCGCGAACAGAACGGCCGGCACGTCCTCTTCGGCCGGGTCCTTGTCTCGCACGATCACGTCGACCAGGGTGACGAGGACGGCCAGGATCGGCGTCGCCAGCAGCACGTAGAAGCCACCGAAGAGCAGGCCGATCGCCGTGACGCCGATCAGGACGACGAGCGGTGAGATGCCCGTCACATGGCCCATCACGCGGGGAATGACGATGTAGTCCTCGAGCAGGCGGACGATGAGCACCACGATGCCGGCGGCCAGCGCCAGGTGCCACGACACGGTCAGTCCGACCGCGACGGCGAGCGCGCCCGCCGCGAGCGGCCCGATCACGGGGACGACCTCGACGATGCCCGCGGACGCGCCGATCAGGAGCCAGAACGGCAGGCCGATGGCCCAGAAGGCGAGTGAGAGAACCGTGGCGACGAAGGCGATCAGCAGCAACTGCCCCCGGACGAACGCGCCGAGCTTGAGATCGATCAGCTCCCAGGTGTCCCGCACCACGCGCCGGTGCTTGCGCGGGACGAGGGACGTGACTAAGCGAATCGCCCGGTCCCGCTCGAAGATCCAGTAGGCCGCGGTCGCGAACACGAACACGATCCCGATCAGGATCTCGAACGCTTTGAGCCCCACGGCGATGGCGCCGTGGAACACCGAGCCCGCCTTGGGCAGCTTCGTGAGGCGCTTCTGAACGGCGAGGAGCACCTGATGCTTGACGCCTTTCGAATGCTTCGTCTGCTGGTTCAGCTCCTGGCGTGAGGTGGGCACCCCGCCGAGGGCCTGGCTGACCTGGTCGACCGCGCGCGGCACGACGAGCCAGAGCAGCAGCGCGAGCGCGGCGACGACCGCGAGGTAGTGCAGCGCCAGGCCGACCGGTCGCGGAATCTTCCACGTTGCCATCCGGTCGATGCCCGGCCGCATCGCCGCCGCGACGACGAAGCCGAGGAAGACCAGCGCGATCACGATTTTCAGCTTCCAGAGGGCAAGCGCGACCGCGACGATCGAGATGACGACGATCGTCGCGATGGCTGCCTTGCGGGCGACGTTTCCCATTACGCGGAGGGTTCTCCCCCGGGAAGGACTAGTGGCAAACAGCGCCAAAACCGGACGGGCGATGCTCGCCTCTCCCGATGAGCGGGTCTGCCTCGACGCGCGCCGGCACGGCGTCGTCCTCGCGCGCCCGCTCGCGCAGGCGATCGTCCTGGCGGCCGGCGGAGCTGTGCTGCTCCTTCAGACGTGGCCGCTGCAAGTTCCCGGAGCCGCGCTCGTGGTCGCCGGGGCGCTCGTTGCGCTGCGGGCGGTCTGGCGGTGGGAGCGATCACATCTCGTCGTGACGACCGAGAAGGTCTTCGTGGTCGACGGGACGCTTCGCCGCCGCGCGTCCGCAGTGCGGCTGCGCACGGTCGAGAACCTCGAGCTCGAGCAGAGCCTCCCGGGGCGGCTGCTCGGCTACGGGACGCTCGTCGCCGGGCCGCTCGAGATCGACCACGTGCCGGCGCCGCGCGACGTCTACCGGCTCGTCGAGCGGCTCGCCGGCTGATGCCGCCGCTCGAAGTCCGTGGCCTGACCAAGCGCTTCGGCTCGACAACCGCAGTCGACGAGCTGACGTTCGCCGTGGAGGCGGGACGGATCACCGGCTTTCTCGGCCCCAACGGCGCGGGCAAGACGACGACCTTGCGGATGCTGCTCGGCCTCGTCCGCCCGACCGGCGGGCAGGCGCTCGTCGAAGGCGTGCCCTACGAGAAGCTCGGCCAGCCGACGCGAACGGTCGGTGCGGTTCTCGAAGCGTCGAGCTACCACCCTGCGAGGACGGGACGGAACCACCTCCGCGTGCTCGCCACGGCCGCCGGGCTGCCGCTCGCGCGCGCGGACGAGACGCTGGAACAGGTGGAGCTCTCTGCCGCCGGCCGCAGGCGGGTCAAGACGTATTCCCTCGGCATGCGCCAGCGGTTGAGCGTCGCCGCGGCGCTGCTCGGCGAGCCGCGCCTGCTCCTGCTCGACGAGCCTGCCAACGGCCTCGACCCGGAGGGCATCCGCTGGCTGCGCAACTTCCTGCGCTCCTTCGCGGCCGGCGGCGGCACGGTCTTCATCTCGAGCCACGTCCTCGCCGAGGTCGCGCAGCTCGCGGACGAGGTCGTGATCATCCACAAGGCGAAGCTGGTCGCGCACGAGCCGCTCACCGCGCTGACGGGGCGCACGGCCGGCGGGA
>DATDFL010000201.1:0-11144 GCA_036522595.1 Gaiellaceae bacterium | reverse complement strand
GCGTGAGGGCTACGTGGTCTACGAGGACACGCGCCGCGCCTCGGCCGGCCGCCGCCTCGACAAGACCCTCGAGACGCTTCGCGAGGAGGGCATCAAGGCTTCCGGGTTCGTCGTGGACGCCGACCCGGTCGCGGCCGTTCGCGATGCCCTCGCCCAGCTCGAGCCGCGCCCGGACGAGATCGTCGTCTCCACGCACCCGCGCCAGCGCTCCGGGTGGCTGCGGCGAGACGTGGTCGAGCGGATCAAGCGCGCCGCGGAGGGGCTGCCGGTCGAGCACGTGGTCGTCGACCTGGAGAAAGAGGCGAGCGCCGAGGCGAACGTTCTCGTCGTCGCCAACGAGACGGTGGTCGGCGACCCGCTGCTCGGGAAGATCCGCGAGCGCGCCGCGAAGGGGCCGGTGTCGTTCCTGATCGTCTCCCCGCAGAGCGACGCGACCGCTTCGGAGCACCCGGAGGCGGAGAAGCGCCTGCGACGGGCCATGACGCTGCTGCGCGGCGAGGGCATCGACGTTCACGGCCAGATCGCGCATCCGGACCCGTTCACCGCGGCGATGCAGGCCGTGCAGGACGAGCGCATCGACGAGATCATCGTCTCGACGTTCCCGGGCGAGAAGCAGTCGAACTGGCTGCGAGGCGACCTCATCAACCGGCTGCAGAAGCAGACCGGCTTGCCCGTCACGCACGTGGAGGTCGAGCCGGAGGCGGAGCCGGCGGCGGTGTGAGCGCGCACGCCGAAACCCACGCAGGGCACCCGCCCGAGGCGCACCAGAGCTCGCGCGTGGACGCGCGCACGCTCGGGATGTTCCTCTTCATCGCGTCGGAGATCATGCTGTTCGGCTCGTTCTTCACGGCCTACTTCTTCGTGCGCGTGGCGAAGGGCGAGCCCTGGCCCACGCCCGGGCACGAGCTGCCGGTCTTCGTCGCCGGGATCAACACGATCATCCTCGTCAGCTCGAGCTTCACGATGCACTGGGCGCTGCAGGCGATCAAGCGCGGCAACCGGGTCGGGCTCCAGGCGGGGCTGACGCTCACCTTCCTGCTCGGCCTGACGTTCCTGCTGACGCAGATTCGCGAGTACTCGCGCGTCGGCTTCGCGCCTTACACCGACTCGTTCGGGACGATCTTCTACTGCCTCACCGGCCTGCACGGTGCACACGTCTTCGTCGGTCTGACCCTCTTGCTCGCCGCAACCGTGCGCTCCTATCGAGGCCATTACTCCGCAGAGGCGCATCACGGTGTCGAAATTCCCGGGATTTACTGGCACTTCGTCGACGTGATGTGGATCGTCGTCTACACGACCGTCTACATCCTCTAGCGCATGAAGAATCCGCTCCGGAGCGAGGCCGAGGCGTTCCAGTTCCTCCTGGGCGCGGCGGTCTACTTCGGGCTGATCGCGATCGCGGGAGTGATCAACCGCTGGGCGGGCCTCGTGGTGTTCATCGTGCTCTCAGCCGCCGCCGTGTGGTGGTGGCTGCGTTCCCGGCGGGTCGAGGCGCCGCAACAGACGACGCCCACTCGCCGAGGAGATCCGGACGAGCGGCGGATCCTCGTGATCGCGAACGAGACTGTCGGCGGAGAGGCACTGCGCGAGCGGATCGAGGAGCACAGCCGTGGTCATCGCACGAGCCTGCTCGTTGTGACGCCGGCCCTCAACTCGCCCGTTCGGACCTTCACCTCGGATGTCGACAAGGCGCGCGAGGAGGCGCAGCAACGGCTCGACGCGAGCCTCGCGCGGCTTCGGAACGACGGGATCGAAGCCCGCGGCGAAGTCGGCGACGGAGACCCCCTGCAGGCGATGGAGGACGCGCTCCGGACCTTCGGCGCCGACGAAATCATCATCTCGACCCATCCCGAGGGCCGCTCGAACTGGCTCGAGCGAGGCGTCGTCAGCGGTGCGAAGGAGCGCTTCGCGGTGCCGATCACCCACGTGGTCGTCGACCTCGAGGCCGAACGCCAGGAAGTTCGCTAGCTACTTCCCGGCGTTCGACGAGACGTACTTCGCGACGGCCTGAATCTGGGCGTCGGTCAGCTTGCCCTTGAAGGCAGGCATGATCGCGCCGCCGTTCGTCACCTGCTTCACGACGCGCGCGAGGGCGGGCTTGAGGTCGTCGAGGTTCGGCCCGACCTTGCCGCTCGTGCCGGCAGCTTTGAGCGTGTGGCAGCTGCCGCAGTTGGCGACGAAGATGTCCTTGCCGCTCGTCAGGTTGCCGCCCTTGCCGGGCACGCCGGCGACCGAGGCGACGTAGGCGGCGACGTCGTCGGCCTCCTGCCCGCGGTAGAGGTTCGCCGGCATGCGCCCGCCGGCGATCTCGATCTGGTCGCGGACCACCTGCTCGATCGTGATGTCCTTGAAGCCCTGCTGACGGTCGTACGCGAAGGCATCGTCGAGGTTCGGGCCCACGGCTGCGGTCGTGCCGGCATCCGCGAGCGCGTGGCAGCCGCCGCACTTCGCCACGAAGAGCTGCTTGCCCGTGCCCGCGTCGCCGCCCTTCGCGATTCCGCCCGTTCCACACCCTGCCGCGAGCAAGGCGATCGCGGCAAGAAGGACCGCAGAGGGTGTTCTCCCTCGGCGTCGCTCGCGATGCCGAGCTTCAGGATGCGTGGCTCTGCCTCGCATCCGTCTGAAATGACCGGTCGACACGTTGGGCGTACGACCTAAGACGCTTTAGAAAGGGCTTCTTCCCGCGTCGGGTAGATCGTGAAGACGCGGTCGAGCCCCGTGATCTCGAAGATCTTCGTGATGTTGCGATCGCTGCAGACGAGCGAGAGCTGGCCCTCGTTCGGTCGCAGCCGCTTCACGCCGCCGACGAGGACGCCGAGCGTCGTCGAGTCGATGAACGTCGTTCTCGAGAAGTCGACGATCACCTCTTTCGCGCCCTTGCCGATCACGTCCAGGAGCTGCTGCTTGAACTCGGGGGCCGTGTAGAGATCGACCTCGCCCGAGAGCGCGATCACGAAAGTGCCGTCGCCGACCTGCTCGGTGTTGATGTCGAAGTTCACAGCGGCGGGAGTCTAGTGCTTCTGAGACTTCTTGAGGAAGGGCTCGAGCTGCTGGAGGGTCTGGCGCGCCTGGTTCGCGCTGACGCCGTTCGGCTCGAGCTTGAGATAGCGCTTGTACGCGCCGATTGCGAGCTGGATGTCGGACGTCTGACCGGTGATCTGGACCGCCTCGACCGCGACCCCGGCAAGCGCGAGCTGCGCGTTCGGCTCCTCCGAAGTGCCGTGGGCCGCGATAGCCACGTCCCGGTAGGCATTCTCCGCTTTCGAGTAGGCGGAGGTCAGGTTCGAGAAGGCCTCGGTGGCCTGAGTCCGGAGCGACTGCGAGAGCGGGTCGCTGCTCAAGGCCTGCCCGATCGACGAGTTCACGTCGAGCCCGGGCGGGGTGACGGCCCGCTCCGAGAGCGCGTTCTGTGCGTCCGCCGCCTTGTTCCTCGCCGCGGACGCGTCGTTGCGGTAGATCCCCGCGATCGCATTCAGCAGGTCGAGGTTCTTCGGCTTCTCCGCGGAGGCGCTCTTCAGCACCGAGATTGCCTTGGCGTTCTCCTGCTTCTGCTGGTAGAGCGTCGAGAGGTCGATCGCGCTCTGGACGTCGCCCGGGTTCGCGGCGAGCTTCTTCTGGTCGCTCTTGATCCGCGAGTCGATGCCGCTGCTGCTGCCGCCGAAGACGCTGTTGAAGATGTCGCCGATCCCGCCGACGCCCGTCGAGCCGGAGCCGACGCCGAACGCGACGAAGCCCACTCCGAACACGAGCGCCAGCAGGACGAACATCCACTTCGTGTGCCGGCGAAGGCGCGCGAAGAAGAGCTCGTCTTCCCAGCTCTTCTGCTTGCGCTTCGGCTTCGCCTGCTGCGGTCGCGGGCGTTTGCGCTGCGCCTGTGCGGCTCCGCGTGCCATCGGTTCTTAGAGTATCCGCCAGTCGAAGGCATCGCCTATGTCTTTCAGGCTGTTCCTGGTGGCCTCATCGCAGAGCGCTCCTTCGAGCCCGGCCGCGTATGCGTCGCGCGGGTCGAGCCCGAGCTGGGTCGCCGCCTCGTAGTCGCGCGAGAGGTCGGTTCCGAACATCGCCGGGTCGTCGGTGGAGATGGAGCAGACCGCGCCCGCCGCGAGCAGCTTCGGGAGCGGATGCTCCTCGAGCGAGGAGACCGCCCGGGTGCGCAGGTTCGAGATCGGGCAGACGTCGAGCACCACGCGGCGGTCGGCGATCTCCCGCACGAGTCCCGGATCGTCGGCGGCCCGGATGCCGTGCCGGAGCCGAACGGCGCCGAGCTTTTCCAGCGCGCCCCGCACCGACGGCGGCCCTGCCACCTCGCCCGCGTGCGGCACGGAGGCGAGCCCCAGCTCGCGCGCGAGGTCGAAGGCCGGCTCGTAAGGCTCGGGCGGATACTCGGCCTCGAGCCCGCCGAGGCCGACGCCGACGATCCCGCGGTCGCGGTACTTGGCCGCATACCGCACGGTCTCGTGAGCATCCTCGAGCGGAAAGCCGCGGATGATGTCCGGCGTCAGCCGCACCTCGACCCCGTGCAGCTCGCGCGCCTCCTCCGCTCCGTCGCAGTAGCCGCTGAAAATCTCGTCCCAGTCGACGCCTCGGTGGACGCGCTCGGCCGGCGAGAAGATCCCTTCCACGTAGACCGCGCCGTGCGAGGCCCCCTCCCGCGCGTAGTCGGTGACCACCTGACGGAAGTCCTCCGCGGTGCGGAGCGCGTTCGTCGTCAGCACCCAGATCTCGATGAAGTGGCGGAAGTCGCGGAAGTCGTAGATCGCCGCGAGCTCCTCCTCGGTCTCGCCGGGCAGCGCGTAGTCGTTCCGCTTCGCGATCTCGAGCAGCGTTGCCGGCCGAACCGTCCCCTCGAGGTGGACGTGGAGCTCGATCTTCGGGTACGTCACTCTGCGATGGGGGTGGTGCTGCTCTCCGCGCGCCAGCGCGGCTCCAGGAAGGTCGCGAGCCCGATCGAGAGCACGTAGAGGGCGACGAGCGGGATCACGGAGAGGATTGTCGACACCGGGTCGACGCCCGGGAGCAGCACGCCGATCACGGTCATCAGGAAGACGCCGAAGCGCCACGTGCTGCGCAGGCGCGCGGCCGAGAGGATGTGCAGGCGCACGAGGGCGAGCACGAATACCGGCACCTCGAAGGCCAGCGCCACCCCCAGGAGCACGAAGCTGACGAACCGGTAGTAGTCGCGAGCCCTGATGAGGATGTCGTAGTGGGACGAGTCGTAGTTCGTCAGGAAATGGATCGCGGGCGACAGGATCACCCAGTAGCCGAACGCGACTCCGCCCAGCCCGAGGACCGTGGCAAACGCGACGAGCATCGTCATCGACCGCTGCCGGTTCTCCTCGAAAGCCGGGGCGAGGAAGGCCCAGATCTGCCAGAAGACGATCGGCAGCGCCAGGAGTAGGCCGGCCCAGAGGCTCACCATGATCGACGTCGCGAACGGCTCGATCGGGCTGAACGTGACCGGCTTCTTCAGCTTGTGCGGCAGGGGCCGGTTGAGCCAGTCGAGCAGCTGGCCGTGGAATGCGAACGCGATCGCGAAGCCGACGGCGAGCGCCAGGAGCGCGATGATCAGCCGTGTGCGGAGCTCCCCGAGATGCTCGACGAGCGTGGCCTCCTCGCCGTGCCCGAGACGGCGCGGGAAGGGGGCCATCTACTTCGTCGGCGGTGGCGCGTCTTCGGCGGACGGCGGCAGCTCGGCCTTGTCGTTCGAGTTGCCTGAGATCGAGTCCTTGAACTCGCGCATGCCCTTGCCGAGCGAGCGGCCGATCTCCGGTAGGCGCTTCGGCCCGAAGACGAGGAGCGCGACGATGAGGATGACGATGAGCCCGGTGATTCCGACTTCCGGAAGCATGGTCGAAGCGTAGCGCGTCTTCCCGTGGGTATGAGTCCTCCGTGGCGAAGAAACCTCTGAACGAGCAAGTGCTGGTCGTCACAGGCGCCTCCAGCGGCCTCGGCCGCGCGATCGCCGAGCTGGCGGGCAAGCGCGGGGCGAAGGTCGTCGTCACCGGCCGCAACCAGGAGGCGCTCGACAACTGCGTCGCTGCGATCGGCTCGGACGCGCTGGCGGTTCCCGCAGACGTGACCGACCAGGCGCAGGTGCAGCGCGTCGTCGATGCCGCGATCGAGCGCTTCGGCCGGATCGACACCTACGTCGCGAACGCGATCGTCACGGTTTATGCCGAGGTCGAGCACCTCGAGCCCGACGAGCTGCGGCGCGTCTGGGAGGTCAACTTCTTCGGCGTCGCCTACGGCTACTGGGCCGCGCTGCCGCACCTGCGCGAGAGCAAGGGCACATTCCTGCACGTGAGCTCGGCCCTTGCGTACCGCGGCATCCCGCTTCAGGCCGCGTACTGCTCCACGAAGGCGGGCCTGCGCGCATTCCTCGAGTCTGCCCGCGTCGAGGAGCAGAAGGCGGGCACTGGCGTCGCGATCTCGCTCGTCCTCCCCGGTGCGATCAACACGCCGCAGTTCGACCGAGACCGCCAGAAGATCGGCTACCAGCCGCAGCCGGTGCCGCCGATCTACCAGCCCGAGCCGTTCGCCGAGGCGACGCTGCACTGCGCCGAGCACCCGATCCGCGAGCTGCCGATCTCCTGGGGGGCGCAGAAGCTCCTCTGGGGCCAGAAGCTCTCGCCGCGCGCGGGCGACTGGATGTTGCGGCGGATGGGCTGGAAGAGCCAGCACACCGATCAGCCCAAGCCGGTCGACGCGCCCGACAACCTCTTCGATACGCTCCCGGGAGACCCTGGCGCGCACGGTCGATTCGACGACCAGGCTCGCGGGTCGACTCTCTGGACGAGGCTCCGCCTGCTTGTCCCGAAGGGCTGATCGGGGTCGCTAGCATGACTCACACATGGCTTTGCTCGAACTAAAAAACCTGCACGTCGCGCTCGAGGACGGCACCGAGATCGTCAAGGGCGTCGACCTCTCCGTGGACGCCAACCAGGTGCACGCGATCATGGGCCCGAACGGCTCGGGGAAGTCCACGCTCGCCTACGCGCTGATGGGCCACCCGGCGTACGAGATCACCGAGGGCCAGATCCTCTTCGACGGCGAGGACGTGACGGAGCGCGCCGCCGACGAGCGCGCGCAGCGCGGCCTCTTCCTCGCCTTCCAGTACCCGCACGCGGTGCCGGGCGTCACCGTGACGAGCTTCCTGCGCTCGGCGATCAACGCGATCCGCAAGGCGCGCGCGGGCCAGGACGACCCGATCCCGATCTCCGACTTCCGCAAGGAGGTGCTCGCGCAGATGGAGCGCCTGCGGATCCCGCGCGAGCTCGCGCAGCGCTACCTCAACGACGGCTTTTCCGGCGGCGAGAAGAAGCGAGTCGAGATCCTGCAGATGGCGATGCTGAAGCCGCGCATCGCGGTGCTCGACGAGACCGACTCAGGCCTCGACATCGACGCGCTGCGGGTCGTCGCGGACGGCGTCCAGGAGCTCGTCGGCCCGGAGATGGGCGCGCTCGTGATCACGCACTACCAGCGGATTCTCAACCACATCACTCCCGATTTCGTGCACGTCTTCGTTGACGGACGTATCGTGGAAGAAGGCGGTCCCGAGCTCGCGCACAAGCTGGAGGCCGAGGGTTACAAGCCATATGAGGAGGCGGTCGTCTGATGGCGGTCACCGAGACTGAAGTCGTCCAGGGAATCGGCTCCGACTACGAGATCAAGTACGGCTTCCACGTTGACGAGGACTATTTCTTTAAGTCCGGCCGCGGCGTCTCGCACGAGCTGGTCGACGCGATCTCGTCGCACAAAGACGAGCCGGACTGGATGCGCAAGTTCCGGCACAAGTCGCTCGACTACTTCCTCGCGCGCCCGCTGCCGCAGTGGGGCGGCAATCTGAACGAGATCGACTTCGACAACATCTTCTATTACATCCGCCCCACCGAGAAGCAGGCCTCCTCGTGGGAGGACCTGCCGGCCGACATCAAGGACACCTGGGACAAGCTGGGCATCCCGGAGGCGGAGAAGAAGTACCTCGCCGGGGTCGGCGCGCAGTACGAGTCCGAGGTCGTCTACCACAAGCTCCAGGAGGACCTCGAGGCCCAGGGCGTGCTCTTCCTGGACATGGACTCGGGCCTGCGCGAGCACGAGGACATCGTCCGCCAGTACTTCGGGACGATCATCCCGCAGAACGACAACAAGTTCGCGGCGCTGAACTCGGCTGTCTGGTCGGGCGGCTCGTTCATCTACGTGCCGCCGGGCGTGAAGGTCGAGATGCCGCTCCAGGCCTACTTCCGGATCAACGCCGAGAACATGGGCCAGTTCGAGCGGACGCTGATCATCGTCGACGAGGGCGCCTACGTGCACTACGTCGAGTGCTGCACGGCGCCGATCTACACAACTGACTCGCTGCATTCGGCGGTCGTCGAGATCGTCGTCAAGCCGAACGCGCGCTGCCGCTACACGACGATCCAGAACTGGTCGACCAACGTCTACAACCTCGTCACGAAGCGCGCCGTCGCCTACGAGAACGCGACGATGGAGTGGGTCGACGGGAACCTCGGCTCGAAGCTGACGATGAAGTATCCGGCGATCTGGCTGATGGGCGAGGGTGCCCATGGCGAGGTGCTCTCGATCGCCTTCGGCGGCAAGGGGCAGCACCAGGACGCAGGCGGCAAATGCGTCCACATCGCGCCGAACACGACCTCCGTGATCACCTCGAAGTCGATCTCGAAGGACGGCGGCCGGGCCGGCTACCGCGGGCTGCTCGAGGTGGCGAAGGGCGCGACCGGCGCCAAGTCGAAGGTCGTCTGCGACGCGCTGATCCTCGACGAGGACTCGCGCTCCGACACCTACCCGTACATCAAGATCGACGAGGACGAGGTCGACATCGGGCACGAGGCCACGGTCTCGAAGATCGGCGAGGAGCAGCTCTTCTACCTGATGTCGCGCGGGCTCACGGAAGCGGAGGCCTCGGCGATGATCGTCTCCGGCTTCGTCGAGCCGATCACGAAGGAGCTGCCGCTCGAGTACGCGGTCGAGATGAACCGGCTGATCCAGCTCCAGATGGAGGGCTCGGTCGGTTGATCGCTGAGGCACCGCTTGCGGTGCCGATCTCAGGACGCCGGGCTTTGCCCGTGCGTCCGTCTGAAATGACCGGTCGACGCGTCGGGAGGCTCAAACGGTGGTCATAGAAAGGACCGACTTCGTGTCGGTGCCCGTAACGGATGTGGAGCGGGCGGCGGCTTTTTACCGGGACACGCTCGGCCTTGAGCAGGTCTCCGCGGGCGGCTGGCCGGAGTTCCAGCTCGGCGAGAACGTCTCGCTCTACCTGATCGACCCGACAAACATCGGCAGCACGTTCACGGGCCCGCACACTGCCCACATCGCCCTCCGAGTGCCAGACGTCGATGAGACGCGGAAAGAGCTCGAAGGACGCGGCGTTGCGTTCGACGGCGAGACGCTCGACACCGGTGTCTGCCACATGGCGTTCTTCAAGGATCCGGACGGCAACCAGCTGATGCTGCACCGCAGGTACGCGCCGCACGAATGAAGATCGAGCGCGTCGACTTCTTCAACATCGCGACGCGCGACGCGGAGCGCTCGCGGGCCTGGTACCGCGACACGTTGGGGCTCGCTCCGGACCCGAACAACCCGGACGAGCTGACGGCCGGCCAGGTGACGCTGACCTTCTGGGAGCCCGAGCGCGAGGGCATCGAGTTCAAGCCGGACATCGGTGGCTTCGCGCTTCGCGTGGACGACATCGAGGCGGCAAAGGCCGAGCTCGAGGAGAAGGGCGTCCAGGTCGTGGGCCAGGGCGACACGGGTGTCTGCCACATGGTCGTCGTGGTCGACCCCGACGAGAACGCGGTCATCCTCCATCACCGGTACAAGCCGTATGAGTAGGGCCGAGGCACAAGAGCGCTACCGCGAGCTGCCGGTGCCAGGCACGACCGAGGAGCATTGGCGCTTCACCGATCTCCGCGGGTTCGACCCCGAGGCCTTCACCGGCGAGGAGGGAGAGCCCGCGGCGCCGGCGTCGATGCTCGCGCTCGACGTCGCCGCAGAGGCGGTCGTCACCGAGACCGGCATCGAGATCACCCGCGCGCCGGACGAGATCCGCTTCGAGCCTCTCGACGAGTCGCACGAGCTGCTCGGCTCGCTTGTCGGTTGGCAGGAGGACAAGTTCGCAGCGCACAACGCGGCGGCTTGGCAGCACGGCCTGCTCGTTCACGTGCCCGGCGGGCTCGAGCTCGAGCGGCCGCTCTTCGTGCGCGTGGTCAACGCGATCGAGAACGGGTCGCTGTTCTGGCGGTTGCTGGTGGTCGCCGAAGAGGGCTCGCGCTTCTCGCTGATCGAGGAGTACTCGTCAGGCTCGGCCGGCCTGCCCGGCTACTTCAACGGCGTCGCGGAGCTGTTCGTCAAGCAGGCCGCGAAGCTCGAGTACGTCTCGCTGCAGAACCTCTCTCGCGAGACCTGGCACTTCGCGTCGCACCACGCGCGGGTCGATCGCGACGCCGAGCTCGACTGGGTCAGCGGCGGTTTCGGCTCGAAGAAAGGCAAGGTGCGGATCCAGAACGACCTCGCCGGCCCGGGCGCGACCTCACGAGTGACCGGCGCCTACTTCGCCGACGGCGAGCAGCACCTCGACTACGACACGTTCCAGGAGCACATCGCGCCTGACACGGAGTCCGATTTCGCCTTCAAGGGCGCGCTGCGCGACCACGCGACCGCAGTCTGGCGCGGGATGATCCGCGTCGAAGAGGACGCCCAGAAAACGAACGCCTACCAGGAGTGCCGCAACCTGATGCTCTCGCCGACGACGCACGCCGTCCCGATTCCGGGCCTCGAGATCCTGGCCAATGACGTGCGCTGTACGCACGGCGCGACCGTCGGCCGCGTCGACCGCGAGCAGCTCTTCTATCTGATGGCGCGCGGCCTCCCCCGCGCAGAGGCGGAACGGCTGATCGTCCGCGGCTTCTTCCAGGACGTCCTCGACCGGATCGAGCTCGAGCCGGTGCGCGAAGCGGTCACGAGCGCGCTCGAAGCGCGGATTCCGCAGGTCTAGGTAATCGCGGCGCCGCGGTAGCAGTCGGCGCGGTACTTGCGAGGCGTGACCTTGTTGCAGGCGCCCTTCCGCTGGGCGGTGTAGCGGTTGATCGCGCCGAGGATCGTCCCGATGCCCTCGTAGCAGTAGC
>DATDFL010000200.1:0-6909 GCA_036522595.1 Gaiellaceae bacterium | reverse complement strand
GAACGACAACTTCATGGGGCGCACCGAGAAGCGGCACGCGCTCCGGCGCGGGCCGACGGTGCGGCGCGGCGCGCGCATCGGCGCGGCGGCGGTGCTGCTCCCGGGGATCGAGGTCGGCGAGGAGGCGTTCGTCGGCGCCGGCGCAGTCGTGATCCGCGACGTCGCGCCGCGAGCCGTCATGGTCGGGAACCCGGCGCGGCAGATCCGCGAGGTTCCGGACGAAGAGCTCCTCGCCTAGCGGGAGCGCCTGATCCGCAGCGAGTAGGTGCCGAAGCCCGGCCGCGTCGTCGAGACCTCGACCGAGTACCAGCCGTTCTCTTTGGCCCGGTATTTGAAGCGATCGACCTCACCCGCCCCGTTGGCCGAGCGGCGGGCGCGGAACTTGTCCGCCGCGGCGGCCAGCGACCCGAGCGCGGGCTTCCAGAGGACGACGGTGAGGGCGAGGTTGGCGCCGGGCCGAGCCGCCACCGCGACCCGCTGCCCGCGCCTCAGCTTGATCCGGTAGACGTCCGCCGCGTCGTCCCAGAAGTCGACCGTCGCGCGGAAGTGGGCGCGCCGGCCACGGATCGCGTGGCCGATGACGATGTCGTCGTTCGGCTCGAAGCGATCGGGCGTCGGGGCCTGGCCGGCCCGGAGCGCGCGGACGGCCGCCGCGATGTTGAGCTTGCCCCAGCCGGTGAGCGCGTTCCGTCCGTCCGGGCAGTCCGCGCAGCCGTTGTCGGGGCTCGCGGGAGTTGCGGATCGGTCGAGCAGCCAGGAGACCTGGTCGGAGGTCAGCGTCGGGTCGAGCGAGAAGAGCGTCGCTGCAGCCGCGGTCACCTGCGGTGCGGAGAACGAGGTGCCGGCCGCGTGGCGGTACTCCTTGGGCCCACAGCTGGAGTAGCCCTGCTCGTCGCAGGTCGTGTTCTTCGACGTCAGCGTGCGCGGGAGAAGCGAGAACATGTCCTCGCCCGGCGCTGACAGATCGACGAAGACCGGATCCTGGTTCGAGAACGTCGAGACGTCGCCGTCCTTGCCGTAGGAGCCGACGCCGACGACGTGCGGTAGGGCCGCCGGATAGCTCGCGTACTTCCACGGCTTGACCGGCGCGTACTTGTTGTTGCCGACCGCGGCGACGACCAGGACGCCCTGAGCAACCGCGTCGTCGACCGCCTGCTGCTCGATCTTCGAGTAGCCGGTGAAGAACGGGTCCTGCGGATCGCGAAGCCCGCCGAGGCTGATGTTGATGACCCGCGCGCCGAGCTTCACAGCCCAGCGGATCGCTCGCGCCTCGGCGCGGGTCGAGACCGTGCCGTCAGGCCGCACGACTTTTCCCACGAGCAGGTTGGCGGCCGGCGCGAGGCCCGCGATCCCGTGGCCGTCGTCGACCGCTGCCGCGATCTCGCCGGCAACGAACGTGCCGTGCCCGTAGTCGTCGGCAGGGGAGCCGCCCACGAAGCTGCGCGCGGCAAGGATCTGGCCCTTTAGGTCGGGATGGTTCACGTCGACGCCGGAGTCGATCACGGCGACGCGCACCACCGGCAGAAACGTCAACGCGTTGAAAGCGTCGAAGGCCTTGTCCTGTGGCGCATACCACTGCTTGGGCAGGAGCGGGTCGTTGGGCGTGACGGCCTGCGCCGCGGCAGGCACCACCAGGGCGAGCAGACCGCCGCCGATGAGCAGCAGTCGCTTCACTGCACGACCAGCGTGTCGGAGAGGCCGATCGCGAAACCGTGGCCCGCGGTGACGCGCGTCCGGTAGCTACCGGGGCTCAGCGCGAGCGTCGCCGCGTACGAGCCGTCCGAGCCGACGGTCGTCTGCGTCACGGTCGTCCATGCGCCGGAGTCGAGCCGTTGCACCTGCACGTTGGCGCCGGGCAGGAGCGGCCGCACCGTCCCGCTGACGGAGACGCCGTCGGTGCCCGCAGCGAGCTGGACGAGCGGTGCGACGGAAACGCGTACCGTCGAAGTCCGGAAGCCGCCGCTCTCGAGCCGGTAGTCGGTGGTGACCTTCGGCCGGACCGTGACGCTGATGACTCCGTTCCGCACCGTCAGGCGCGCACCGCGTTTCCAGGTTCCGCCGTACGTCCGTGACTCGAGCGTCACACGCGTGACGCCGCGGCCGACGCCGGAGAGCGTCCCGCCGGATCCGTACACGACGTTGCCGTTCGGGTTCGAGAGGCTGAGCAGCCCGAGGTGGAACCACGTCGAGCGCAGGCCGAGCGCCGTCCGCACGTCCGAGCCCGTCGCTGTGCGTTCGCCGTTCGTGCCGACGAACGTGATCGAGCGGACGCGGCCCGAGGAGGTGACGTTGGCACGGAAGTCCGAGACCCGCCCGCCCGGCACGTGGAGCCGCTTCGCGATCGTCTTCGCGCTGAACCGCAGCGGCCCCCAGTCGTGGTAGGGCGACAGCGTGTCGTACGGATCCGAGACCGAGACGAGGTACGGCTCGGGCGGTGAGCCTGGCCAGACGTCCTGCACATTTGCGGTCTTACCACCTGAGCTGGAGAAGAAATAGGTGTCCGCGAGCTCGTCGTTGTAGAGCACAACCTTGCCGGCCGTCTCGTTGACCGCGTCAGTGGCGCTCTGGGCCTCCGCGGCGATGCCGCCGTAGACCTGGCTGCGCGTGTCGTTGTAGAGGTCGAAGTCGCCCTTGTGCAGGTGCGCGAGCGCGTACGTGCGCGCGGCCACCGCCTGTGCGGCGAGCGCCTCTGCCGGCCAGCGCTGCGGCATCTCGGACGGAACGACGCCCCAGAGGTACTGCTCGAGCCCGACCACGTTGACCACCTGGAGGCCGGAGCCGACCCGCTTCACGCGCAGCGCGCCCCGGTAGGCGCGGTTGCCGAACGAGAGCGGTCCGGAGCCCGCCGAGAAGAGCAACGGCCCGGGCAGCGCCTTCAGCTTCTTGCCCGTGGAGAGCTTGAGCTTCAGGCCTGGCCCGAGTGCCTGGATGCCCGCGCGCAGCTTGTGCTTCTTGCCCTTGCCGTCACGGACGACGAACTGCGACTGCGACGAGATCACGGCCCGCCGCGTCCGAGCCGCGAGCAAGACCCTGACCCGGTTCAGCTCGGACTGGCCGAGCGTCGTTCCGGTGTAGTAGTGCCCGACGATCCTGTCGTAGGTCCAGCCGTGCAGCGCGTAGCCGTAGGCGCCGTACTGCGCGAGACCGATGCCGTGGCCCCAGCCATGGCCGGCAACGAAGATCGCGGCAAGGGGCTGCGCCTGGTGCGTCCGGTGCGAGGCTGGCCGCTTCGTCACGTGGTACACGTGATGGGCCGGGGCGCTTCCCGCGAGTCCCAGCGCGGCAAGGATGGTTGCTGCGAGTCTCGTAACGTCCATCGCACGGGTCCCCGGACTGGGCGGCGAAACTCCGACAACGACCCGACGCCGCGGCCGGAGAGCCTTGAGGGTAGCGCACCTAGCGGCAATTCCACATCCCCTTTACAGAAATTTCGCCCGCATCAGAGGCGTTTTTCCTCGGCTCGGTGAGGGGATGCTCAGGTGATGGCGGTCGAGACTGGGATCCTGCCTCCTCGCTACGCGGACCCTGAGCGGATCGGCAGCGGCGGAATGGGCGACATCTTCGTAGCCACCGACGAGCTGCTCGGGCGGCGCGTCGCGGTGAAGGTGCTTGCCGATCGCTACTCCTGGGACGAGGGGATCCGCAAGCGGTTCACGCGCGAGGCTTTGGCCGCGGCCCGCCTTTCGGGCGAGCCGGGCGCAGTGACGATCTTCGACGTCGGCGAGTGGTCGGGACGCCCCTTCATCGTCATGGAGTACATCGCCGGCGGCTCCCTCGAGAACCGGTTGCGAAAGTCCGGAGCGCATCCGCCCGCACAAGCGCTGCGCTGGCTCGAGCAGGCGGCCGCCGCGATCGACGCCGCGCACCGCCAGGGTGTCGTGCACCGCGATATCAAGCCCGCGAACCTGCTGCTCGACCGCAACGGCAACGTCCACGTCGCCGACTTCGGGATCGCAAGCGCGGCGGGGCTCGGATCGCTCACGCTCACCGGAATGGTGCTCGGGACCGCGGGATACCTCTCGCCCGAGCAGGCGCGCGGCGAGAAGGCGGTGCCGGCGAGCGACATCTACGCGCTCGGGATTGTGGCGTACGAGCTGCTGAGCGGCGAACGGCCCTTCGCGAACGACTCGGCGACGGCCGAGGCGGTGGCCCACGCGAACGCGCCGGTCCCCTCGATCGTCGCGCGGTGCGAGAACCTGCCCCGCGAGGTCGACCCCGTCTTCCAACGCGCCTTAGCGAAGGACCCGGCGGCGCGGTACCCGACGGCTGCGGACTTCGTCGCAGCGCTTCGGGAGGCGCTCTCCCAGGCGGCCGGCACCACCGGGAGGATCGTGCCGTTGGCGCGCCCCACGGGCTGGGCCGGGCGGCGGCTGGCGATCGGGGCCGCGCTGCTGCTGATCGCCGCCGGCGCTGGCGCGGTTGCCGCGGCGCTCGTGACCGGTGGGAGCCACAACGCTGCCCAGGTCATCACCCGGCGCGTGACCGGGCCGGCCGGGAACGTCACGACGGTGCACGAGACGATCACGCGGCAGCAGACGGTGACCGCACCTCCTCCTCCGCCTCCTCCACCTCCTCCACCGCCCGCTCCGCAGCCGCCCGCGCCCGTCGGCACCGGGAGCGGAGGCCACTCGCTCAACGATCAGGGTTACCAGCAAATCCAGCGAGGCAACTTTTCCGGCGCGATCCCGCTGCTTCAGCAGGCCGTCCAGAAGCTCGCAGGCACCGGGCCTTCGGATCCCTACGAGGGCTATGCGAACTACAACCTCGGCTATGCCCTGTTCCGGAGCGGGCGCTGTTCCGAGGCGGTCACGTACTTCCAGCGGGCGATCCAGCTCGAGCCCGACCGCTCGGAGCCGCGCGCGTTCCTGAGACGCGCGCAGCGCTGCTCGTAGACTCCGCTCCGATGAGACTCCTCGTGACCGGCGCCGCCGGGTTCATCGGCTCGAACTTCGTCCGCGACCGGCTGGAGCGCCGGCCCGACGACCACGTGGTCGCGTTCGACCTGCTGACCTACGCAGGCAACCGCGAGAGCCTTCCGGACGAGATCCCGTTCGTGCAGGGCGACATCGGCGACTTCGACCTCGTCGAGCAGACGCTGCGCGACGAGCAGATCGACGTCGTCGTCAACTTCGCGGCCGAGTCGCACAACTCGCTCGCAGTCGTCGACCCGGGGCGTTTCTTCCGGACGAACGTCATCGGGACCCAGACGCTCCTGGAGGCGGCTCGCCGCTGCGAGGTCGAGCGCTTCCACCACGTCTCCACGTGCGAGGTCTACGGCGACCTGCCGCTGGACTCCGACGAGTCGTTCTCCGAGGACTCGCCGTACCGGCCGCGCACGCCGTACAACGCTTCGAAGGCCGGTGCCGACCACGCCGTGCGGGCGTACTTCGAGACCTACGGCCTGCCGGTCACGATCACGAACTGCTCGAACAACTACGGGCCGTTCCAGTTTCCGGAGAAGGTGATCCCGCTCTTCGCGGCCAACGCGCTCGACGACAAGCCGCTGCCGCTGTACGCATCGACGCAGAACAAGCGCGAGTGGCTGCACGTCCTCGACCACTGCCGAGCGATCGAGCTCGTCCTGGAGCGCGGAGAGCCGGGCGAGACCTACAACGTCGGGTCAGGCGTCGAGAAAACGATCGAGGAGATCGCGGACGCGGTGCTGGAGCACACCGGGAAGCCGGAGTCGCTGAAGACGATCGTCCCCGACCGGCCGGGCCACGACCGGCGCTACCTGCTCGACGCGACGAAGATCCGCGGGGAGCTCGGCTGGCGCGAGGAGACGGGCTGGGAGGACGGCATCGCGCAGACCGTCGCCTGGTACGCGGAGAACCGGGAATGGTGGGAGCCGCTCCGCGAACGCGCGCCGGTGGACGAAGCGGCCTGGCGCTAGTAGCACGGGGGGAACCCCTGGTTCCCCCCGTGAGCCCCCTCGTTTCGGAACGCCTCAGGAGCTCATGCGCTCAACGTGCCGGCGGCTGTACACGCGGGCGAAGGTTCTTGTCGTTGTGTGCCTCCCGCCGGGCAAAGCCCGGCTCCGGCGGCCGGCCGGATCGCCCCAACATGGCATCAGACAACGTCACTAGCGGCGAGACGGGTGTCTACGAATGCCCCGAAGATCGCGAGTAACTCGGCGGGATTCGCCAAACCACACGCGGAATCGAAGACTGCCCGTCGACCCACGCGAACACCCAGTCCCTTTCGGATCGCTCAGTTTCGACACGATTGAATGTGCGACCGGCAAGGGATGTCTCTTCTTGATCGATCCGGAGCGTCCAGCCGGAATTGTCGAGCGTCTCGATCCTTACGCCGTACGTGTGCTCCCAGGCACCGTTGCATTGGGCGAGATTCCAGGCGGTAGCTCAGTCAGTCCGAAGCTGATCATCGACGGCGAACCTATCTGGGCAGATTGGCGAAGCGGTGCGAGCGCCGATTGCGAAGCCGTCGTATGCCTCCAAACAAGTAGCTGAGGAGCAGCACTACGACGGCGGGGATTGCGACAGCAACGAGAAAGACGACGGAGATTGCGATTCCCGGCGAACCACCCTCAGTGAGAACCAGTCCTCCGGCCGCCGCGATCAGCACGAACACGGCGGCCAGAACTATCCACGATAAGAACCGCACCGAAGGCACGGAGGAAGCGTAACGTCGAAAGGCGAAGGCACCTACGCCGCTAGTGGCTTCAACCGCCGCGAGTTCCCGCTCACCCGCGAGGCTCCAAAACAGCGACATCTAGCAAAGAAAGCCCGACTCGCGCATTAGGTCAGGCGGTCGAGGCAGGCGCGCAGGCCTTCGCGCCAGTGGGGCAGCTCGGGGGCGCTCTTCTCGCTGCGAAGGACGGAGTAGGCGGGGCGCGGCGCGGGCCGGCCGAGCTCATCGGTCGAGATCTCGCACACGCGGCAGTCGAGG
>DATDFL010000199.1:0-13402 GCA_036522595.1 Gaiellaceae bacterium | reverse complement strand
CGGGCTCGCGCTGGTCGCGATCGACGCGGCGTTCGGCGGCTCGAGCCACATCACGCACGCGGTCGGCGGCGGGCCCGGCACGCTGGCGGGCGACCTCGCGCACCGCATCCACCTGTCGGCCGCGTTCGTCGTCTCGGGCTGGAACGAGACGCTCCTCTTCTTCCTCAGCCTGGCGGCGCTCGTGTGGCTGGCGCTGCAGCGGCCGCGCCTGTCTGTCCTCGATGCGTTCCTGGCCGCGATCGCCGTGTCGCTGATCGTCAACGACACGCCCACGGACATCGCCGGCCTCGGCGTGCTCTCGGTGCTCGTGCTCTGGGTCTGGCTCAGAAGAAGCGGCGAGCGAGCCGACTCGCTCGATTAGACTCGCGCGTTCATGCGCCGCGCCGCCCTGCTCCTCGGACTCATGCTCCTGCTCGCCGGCTGTGGGGGCGAGAAAACCGTCTCGCCGACGGCCGAGACGGTGGTCGGCAGCGTCCCGACCAACACGCAGTCTTCGGTGCCGGCGGGCGATGCGACGGCCGGCGGCACCGTGTTCAAGTCGAACGGCTGCGGTGGCTGCCACAAGTTCCAGCCCGCCGGCACCAATGCGACGATCGGCCCCGACCTCGACAAGCTCGCCGACTACGCGAAGCAGGCGAACCAGGGCTCGCTCGAGCAGTTCACGTTCGACTCGATCAAGAACCCGAGCTCGTATCTCCAGCCGGGATACGAGAAGGCTCCGCCGATGCCGAACTTCGGCCAGACCTTGAGCGACAAGCAGATCGCAGACCTCGTCGCCTACCTGACGAAGGGTTGATCGACCTCAAAGCCGCGCGGGCCGATCCCGACGGGCTCCGCCGGGCAGTCGCGCGGAAGGGCGCCGCCGGCGCCGAGGCGTTCGACGAATTACTCGCGGCCGACGAGCGCTGGCGCGAGCTCATCCCGCAGGTCGACGAGCTCCGCGGGCGCCAGAAGGTCAAGGGCAAGCCGACGCCCGAGCAGCTCGAGGGGCTGAAGCAGGTCAAGGAGGACTTGCAGCGGCTCGAGGCGGAGCTGGCGGAGGCGGAGGCTCGCCGGGACGAGCTGCTCGCCAAGGTGCCGAATCCACCGCACGACTCCGTTCCGGACGAGGCTCGAGACGATGCCGAGGGCGAGGTCGACCGCACGGTAGGCGAGCCGGGCACGGGGGGCGACGCGAAAGACCATCTCGAGCTCGGGCAGTTCGACATGGAGCGCGGCGCGCGGCTCTCGGGCTCGCGGTTCGGCTACATCGTCGGCGACGCGGCTCTCGTGTCGCTCGCCCTGTACCGGTTCGCGCTCGACCGCGTAGTCGCGCAGGGCTTCCAGGCCGTGATCCCGCCGGTGCTCGTCCGCGAGGAGGCGATGTACGGCACCGGCTTCTTCCCGGCCGAGCGATTCGAGATCTACGAGATCGCGGACGAGGGGCTCTTCCTCACGGGAACCTCGGAGGTCGCGCTTGCCGGGCTGCACATGGGCGAGATCCTCGAGGCGGAGGAGCTGCCGCTCCGCTACACGGCCTTCTCGACGAACTTCCGCCGCGAGGCCGGCGCGGCCGGCCGCGACACGCGCGGGATGTTCCGCGTCCACCAGTTCAACAAGGTCGAGATGTTCTGCTACGTGCGTCCCGAGGACTCGTGGGAGGAGCACGAGCGGCTGCTCGCGATCGAGGAGTCGCTGGCCAAGGAGCTCGGCCTGCCGTACCGCGTGGTCAACATCGCCGCACCGGAGCTGAGCGCAGCGGCGGCGAAGCGCTACGACCTCGAGGCGTGGTTCCCGTCGCAGCAGCGCTACCGCGAGCTCACGTCGGCGTCGAATACCACGGACTACCAGTCGCGGCGGCTCGGGATCCGGTTCCGCCGGAACGCGGGAATCGAGTACGTGCACACGCTGAACGGCACCGCGGTGACGGATCGCTGGACGCTCGCGGTGCTCGAGAACTTCCAGGAGGAAGACGGGTCGGTGACGGTTCCGCCGGTTCTGGTGGAGTTCGGGGCCCCGCCTAAACTGGGCTGACCGGCGGGGTGCCAGAGCGGACGAATGGGACGGTCTTGAAAACCGTTGGGCCGCGAAAGCGGCTCCGTGGGTTCGAATCCCACCCCCGCCGCTAGTCGCCGAACGCGCCCAGGAACCGCGTCACCGCGGCCGTGCGGGTGTGAACCCCGAGCTTCGCGTAGATGTTCTCCAGATGCTTCCGCACCGTGCTCGGCGACACCCAGAGGATTTCCGCCACCTCCGGATTGGTCTTCCCTCGCGCAACCCAGGCGAGGACGTCGCGCTCGCGAGACGTCAGCCCGAGCTGCTGGTCGCGCGTCTCCTGCTCGGCGGCCTCTTGAAGGCAGGCGAGAGCGGAGCGCAATTGACGGCGCAGCTGTGCCGTCTGCCAGAGGCGGGCGAGATGCGGCTGCAGGACATCGAGCACACGGCGGTCGCGCTCGGTGAAGTCGGGCCCGCGGCCGCGGTTGAGGATGAACGTCTTCATGTGCCAGGGCGGTGACGGAATCGCCAGGGTGAGCTCTCGTTCGACGCCCAAAGGCCTGAACCAGATCGAGTAGATCCTGCTCCGCCGCAACTCCTTCAGGCTCATGACATCGGAAATCTTGCGTGGCCGGAAGTCGCCCGTGTTGCGCGGGCTGCAAACCGGATGGTCGGCCTCGATCTCCCAGTAGGAGATCTCCGGCAGGTCGTATTCGTCCCCCGGGCGGTCGACGACATAGCCCCACCGTTGGCGCACGCGATCCTTCTCGGCGTATTCGATCGAGTCGGCCTCGACGAGCTTGCCGAGCTCCAGCAGGATTTCCGGCGTGAACGCTTGGTCGTCCGCAAGCTCCTCTGAGGCGGCGACGAAGCGGAGCACGTGCTCCGCGTCTCGGGCGGTGAGCGCGGTCACGGTCTCTCAAAAGATACGACGAATGACGAATGGACTCCAGGCAGCCCCGGACCGATCTTGTAAGGCAGTTCACGGAAAGGGGAGACATGAGACCTGCATTACTCGGCCGCCTGGCGGTGCTCGCGGCAATCGCGGCACTCGTCGTCCCGGTCGCAGCCCAGGCGAACGAGGTCACGAACTGGAACTCGATCGCACAGAGCACGATCCTCGCGCAACCGCCGAATGCCTCGGCGCCGCCCGCGTCCGCCGTCTTCATGGCGATGGTGCAGGGCAGCGTCTACGGCGCCGTCAACGCGATCGACCGGCAGCATCGTCCGTACCTCGTCAACCGCCGCTTCCCGCATGCCTCGGAGGAGGCGGCCGTCGCAACGGCAGCCTTCCGTGTCCTCGACGGGCTGTTCCCGGCACAGCATGCGGCACTCCAGGCGCAGTACGACAGCTCGCTCGCCGGAATTCCCGACGGGCAGGCGAAGGAGCAGGGCATCGACGTCGGCACGGAGGCCGCCGGCACGATGCTCGCGCAGGGGCACGACGGCCGCGCCGGGCCGTTTCCGCCGCTGCCGCCCGCCGGCATCGGCTACTGGCAGCCGCTGATCGGCCCGAGCGGGAACCCCCTCCTCGATCCGAGCCCCTGGGTGGCCCTCGCGCAGCCGTTCCTGATCCGGAGCGGCTCGCAATTCCGCTCGGCCGGCCCGAGCCCGCTGACCAGTGCGGCCTACGCGACCGACGTCAACGAGGTCCAACTGCTCGGCGCGTTGGACAGCCCGTTCCGCACGCAGGAGGAGACGCACCTCGCGGTCTTCTGGCAGAGCAATCCGCTGGCGACCTGGAACGGCGTGGCCCGGAGACTCGTCGACGAGCGCGGCCTGGGCCTCACCGACAGCGCTCTGCTCTTCGGGATGCTGGACCTGACAGCCGCGGACTCGCAGATCAACTGCTGGAACGACAAGTACCACTTCGGCTCCTGGCGGCCCATCACCGCGATCCGGGAAGCAGACCAGGACGACAATCCGGCGACGATCGCCGATCCGAGCTGGCAGCCGCTGTTCGTGCCAACGCTTGACCCGGCGATCGCCGGCGCGGGCCCGCCGCTCATCACGCCGCCGTTTCCGGAGGACCCGTCGGGGCACCTCTGCTACACGAGCTCCAGCGCGAGCGCGCTGCAGGCGTTCCTCGGCACGGACGACTTGTCGTTCTACGTGACGAGCAGCCGCTTCCCCGGCGAGCGTCAGTACTTCTCCCGGCTCTCGGACGTGACCGCCCAGGTACTGGAAGCCCGCATCTGGGCCGGGATCCACTTTCGGACCGCCGACGAGGAAGGAGCGCTGCTCGGACAGCAGGTCGCGCGGTACGGCTTGCAGCACTACTTCGAGGCGCTCCACTGAGTGACCGAGCGAGGGGCCGCACCCGCGGCCCCTCGCTCCTGCCGAGCCGTTAGCGTTGCGGCGTGTCGAGGGCCGCCCCGCGCTTTGCGCTTCTCCGGCGGGCGCTCGGCTGGATCGAGCGGCGGCCGATGTTCGTGCTCGTCGTCCCCGCGGTGCTCGCCCTCGGCGCGATCGCGGGGCTTGCCGACCTCGCCGGCGCCGAGCGGATCGACCGCGCGGCGCGCCACCTCCACCCCGTCTGGCTCGTCCTCTGCTTCTTCGGCGAGGCCGTCGCGTACTTCGGCTACGTCCTGGCCGTCCGGGACACGGCGAAGGTCGACCAGGGGCCGAAGCTCAGCTTCGGGCACTCGGTTCGCGCCGTCATCGGCGGCTTCGGCGTCTTCGCCGCCACGCGCACGAACGGCGGCTTCGCGGTCGACTACTGGGCCCTTCGCACCGCGGGCGAGGACCGCGAAGGCGCGGTGGCCCGCGTCCTCGCGCTCGGCGCGCTCGAGTACGCAGTCCTGGCCCCGGCAGCCCTCTGCGCCGCGGTCGCGATCCTCGTCGACGGCGAGGACATCTCCCTCGGCCTGACGCTCCCCTGGCTCGCGGTGATCCCGGGCGCGCTCGTCGCAATCTGGCTCACGTCGCCGAGACGCGCGAGCCGATACTCGAAGCACAGTCCGAGCGCTGGCCCGATGCGCGAGTGGTTTGCGCACTCGGTGGCGGGCCTCTCGATGCTCCGCCGGATGCTGGTCGCACCGCCGCGGGAGCACGGGCTCGGCCTGATGGGGACGGCGCTCTACTGGGCGGGCGACATCGCCTGCCTCTGGGGAGCGCTGCAGCTGTTCGGCAATCCCCGCCTCTCGGTTCCCGCGCTGATCATCGGCTACGCCACCGGCTACTTCCTGACGCGTCGATCCCTTCCCGCGGGCGGCGCCGGCGTCGTCGAGATTGCACTGACGTTTGCCCTGCACTGGGTGGGTTTTCCGTTCGTCCGCGCCCTGCTCGGCGTCGTCGTCTACCGCCTCTTCAACCTCTGGCTGCCGATCATCCCGGCGCTCGCCGTCCTGCCGAACGTCGACGAATTACGGCGCGATTTCGATGCCGCGGAGCGCGAAGCCAAACGGTGACATTCCCCTTTTCGGGGGATCTCCAGGGCGCCAACTAACGAGAAACTAAGCCGGATGCGGCATCTCAGTGCGGCTGCCGCGGTCCCTGCGACCGCCGAGAACGGCTATTCGGCAGAGCCGGCGGCTGCGCGGTCCGAAGCGCTCGTCCAGTCGTACCGCCAGCTGGCGGACGTCTTCCACGACATCCTCTCCGAGCACAGCCTCGACAACCTGCTCGAGCGGATCGCCGACACGCTCGCCGAGCTCGTTCCGCACGACACGCTTTCGTTCTACCAGGCCGACGAGGCGCAGACGATCCTGATTCCGGTCTTCGCCCGCGACAAGTGGGCCGACAACATCCTCAGCGACCAGTCGAACTTCGGCGAGGGCATTACGGGCTGGGCCGCGCTGCACCGCGAGCCGGTGCGCACGAACCAGGCCCACCGAGACCCGCGCCGGAAGACGGTTCCCGGAACGCCTGACGATGAGCCGGAAGCGCTGATCACCGTCCCGCTGATCGCGCGCGATCTCGTCAAGGGCATGCTCAACATCTACCGGCTCGGCGAGGACGCGTCCTTCAGCGACGACGAGTTCGAGCTCGCGACCCGGTTCGCCGACGCGGCCGCGCTCGCGCTCGACAACGCGCAGATCCGAACGCGGCTCGAGTACCAGGCGCAGACCGACTCGCTCACCGGCCTTTACAACCACCGCTATTTCCACGAGCGCCTGCGCGCCGAGCTGACCCGCGCGAGCAGGACGCGCGACTCGGTCGCCGTGCTGATGCTCGACATCGACGACTTCAAGCGGGTCAACGACGTTTACGGCCACGGCACCGGCGACCAGGTGCTTCGCGACCTCGCAGACCTCCTGCGCGGCGCGCTCCGCGGCTCGGATGTGGTCTGCCGGCTCGGCGGCGAGGAGTTCGGCGTCGTCATGCCGTCGTGCGACGCGGGCGACGCGCTCAACCTCGGGCGCCGGCTCACCGACTCGCTCGAGCAGGTCGACTTCGGCCCCGCCGGCAAGATCACGATCTCGGTCGGCATCTCGCAGGGCCCGCAGCACGCAATGAATCCGCGCGAGCTGGTCGCGTGCTCCGAGGCGGCGATGATGACCGCGAAGGCGCGCGGCAAGAACCAGATCGTGCTCTTCGAGGAAGGCGCGACCCTGCGCCCCGAGAGCCCGTCGG
This sequence comes from Gaiellaceae bacterium, assembly GCA_036522595.1. Taxonomy (GTDB): domain Bacteria; phylum Actinomycetota; class Thermoleophilia; order Gaiellales; family Gaiellaceae; genus AC-32. The sequence goes on along the minus strand of DATDFL010000199.1, from coordinate 6,853 downwards.
CTCACACCAGAGACGTCCGCTCGATCGCCCACCTAAAGATGCTCCAGGGCCTCGCGGGCAAGCTCAACCGGCTCAACGACGTGCGTGAGATCGGCGGCGTGATCGCCGACGAGCTCCGGCTGCTGATCGATTACCACAACTGCCGGGTTTTGCTCGTCGACGGCGTCGAGCTCGTGCCGATCGCCTTCCGCGGCGAGCTCGTCTCGCGGACCGGCGAGCACGTCGACTTCCCGCGAACGAGGCTGGACGAAGGGATCACCGGCCGCGCCGCGGTCACCGGCGAGGCACAAATGGTCGGCAACACGCTCGAATGCGAGTTCATGGTGATGATCCCCGGCACGCACGCGATCGAGGAATCGCTCGTCGCGGTGCCGCTTTGCTACGGCTCCCGCGTGATCGGCGTCGTCGTGATCTCGAAGCTCGGCGTCGACCAGTTCGACGAGGACGACGTCCGTCTGCTCGAGGTGCTCTCCGGACACGCCTCGGTCGCGCTGGAGAACGCGCGGCTCTACGAGGCGCAGCGGCGCGAGGCCGATCACCTGAAGGCGCTGCTGGAGTTCACCGGTGCGATCTCCGAGGCCGGTACTCCCGAAGAGATCGGGCGCGAGACGGTTCGCGCCGCCTCGCAGCTGCTCTCGAAGGATTGCGCACTGTGGCTGCCCAACGAGCGCGGCGACTTCCGGATCGCGGCGCACTCCGATTACGACCGTTCCCCAGACCTGCGACCCGTCCTCGACGCTGCCCTCGACGGCGAAGCGATTCGGAGCGCGACCGGCGAACGGCACCAACCGTTCCTCATGCTGGGCGCGGACGCAGAGAAGATCGTGCCGGCGCCGCAAGGCCTCAGCTGGCCGGACCTCGCGCTGGCGCCGCTCCGGACGGACGGCAAGCTCGACGGCTTCATCTCGGTGCGCGACCCGCTCGACAGCGGGCACTCGAGCGAGGAGCTGCTCCGGCTGCTCGGCGGGATCTCGCATCAGGCTTCGGTCGCGCTGCAGCGGGCGCGCAGCTTCGAGAACCTCGAGGACACGTTCGTCTCGACGATCGAGGCGCTTGCGAACGCTTTGGAGGCCAACGACGAGTACACCTCCTCGCACACGCGCACCATCACCGACATGGCGCTGAAGGTCGCTGGCGAGCTCGGGTTCGACGCGCAGGCGCTGAAGCGTGTCGAGCTGGGCGCGCTCTTCCACGACATCGGCAAGATCGGCGTCCCGACCTCGATCCTCCTCAAGCCGGGACCGCTCACGCAGGAGGAGCGCAAGATCATCGAGCTGCACCCGGAGCTCGGCGAGCGGATCCTCGAGCCGATCGACCGGCTCGCGGAGGTGCGGCGGATCGTTCGCTCCTGCCACGAGCGCTGGGACGGCGACGGTTACCCGGACGGCAAGGCGGGCGAGGAGATCCCGATCGAGTCGCGGATCATCTTCATCTGCGACGCATTTCACGCGATGACGACCGACCGGCCCTACCGGAAGCGGCTTTCCGTGGAAGAGGCTTGCCGGCGGCTGCGCGAGAGCGCGGGGACGCAGTTCGACCCGGCGGTGGTCGACGTGTTCCTCAGCCTCTCGTGGGACGATGTCGCGGAAGAGCGGCTAGCCTCGTAGTCCCTCGAATCGGGGGATAGATCGATCCCGCCGATTCCGATGTGCCAGGTATGCGGCGGTTTGTCTTCATCTCGGTGGTCGTGTGTGCGCTCGCGTTCGTCGGTACGGCCGGGGCGTCTCAGCTGATCGCGCGGAACGCGTCGGACATCAGCCTGCAGGTGAACGCGAAGGGCAAGGCGCTGGTCACGTATCGCTCGCGCGGGCGTGTCACGCACCTCATCGCCTGGGGCGCGGTCAACGCGCGGCCACGGCCGGCTTCGGCTTCCGGCCCGCGGCAGGTCAAGCTCAAGTTGGACTACTCCGGCGGCTGGGGCCCGTGGCGGAAGCTGGTGTGGAAGCACTTCAAGAACGCGTGCCAGCCGTACGACGGGCCGGAGCTCGCGTGGTTCGTGACCGCCTGCAAGGCGCCGGACGGGTCGTACTGGGCGCTGCAGAGCTGGCAGACGGCGCTTCCGGATCTCGGATTCGTGCCGTGGATGAAGCAGCAGCGGACCTGGTGGCTCCACCTTTCCCACTGGTCGGGGCCGCTCGCGGAGCTCGAGGTCTACCAGGATTGGGTCTACAGCCGGCACATCCCGCGCATCTTCGGGCGGTACACGTACATGGGGCGCGGCGTGCGGGGCTTCGGCACGACGCACTTCGGCGCGCCGACCGACGGCTACGGGCGGCTGGTCTACGTCGACACGCACAACTCCGCCTACGGGTCGGGTTGGGCGCGCGAGAACTCATTCGTCTCGAGTGGGCCTCCCGGGTTGTTCTGCTACGGCTTCTACAAGTTCGATCCGCTGGTGAACGGCTATGCGCATCCGCCGGGGACGACTCACCGCAAGCGCGGCCCGGGAACCGGCGACATGTACCGGCTGACCGCGACCGGGCCCGGCGTGACACCGGACGTGTCGTGGCAGGGGGCGGGTCTCCATCGATACGACCCGAACAACCCGAGCGACGTCGAGCTCGAGCACCAGATGGACGCCAAGCTGACCGAGATCAAGGCCGGCTGGCCGAAGTGCCACGCCGGCTAGCTCGTTTCGGATTTGTGACTGATTAGTCACGGTCTCGTGCGAGTGGCTGACACCGGGGTTTCCGCGGCTCGGAGCGACGATCGTATGATCGCCCGCGTGGTGGGAGCGGACGAGCTGCGGGCGTTCATGGGGCGGTTTCCCGCCGGGGTCGCCGTCATCACGGTCGACGTCAACGGCCAGCGCGCCGGGCTCACGGTTGCGTCACTCGTCTCGCTGAGCCTCGACCCGCCGCTCGTCGGGGTCGCGATCCGCCGCGACGCCGCGCTGCACGAGCTCATGCGCGACGCCGGCGCCTTCGCGGTCAGCGTGCTCGCTGCCGGCCAGGAGCACATCGCCCAGCACTTCGCCCGCGGCGTGCCGCCCATCGCACTCTGGGAGAACATCCCGCTCCGCAACCACGAGGGCCCGCCGGAGCTCGAGGGCGCCGTCGGCTGGCTCCGCTGCCGAACGACCGCCGAGCACGAGACCGGCGACCACACGTTCTTCGTCGGCCAGGTCGACCGCGCCGAACTGGGCCTGGCCCAAAGCCCGCTCGTCTTCCACGGCCAGAGCTACCTGGCCCTGTGATCGACGCGGTCGTCTTCGACCTGGACGGCCTCCTCCTCGACTCGGAGCAGCTGTGGGACGCCGCCCGCGAGGATCTCGCCCGGGAGCGCGGCGGTCGCTGGCATCCGCAAGCCCAGCGCGACATGATGGGCATGAGCTCGGCGGAGTGGTCGCGTTACATGCACGACGTGATTGGCCTCCCCGAGCCGCCCGAGGAGATCAACGCCGAAGTCGTCCGCCGCCTCGAGCGCCGCTACCGCGAGCAGCTCCCGGTCATCCCCGGGGCCCCAGAAGCCGTCGAACGCCTCGCCCAACGCTGGCCACTCGGGCTCGCTTCCTCCTCGAACCGCGAGCTGATCGACCTCGCCCTCGAGCTGATGGGCGTCGCGGACGAGTTCCAGGCAACTGTTTCGTCCGAAGAGGTCGCACGCGGCAAGCCCGCACCCGACGTCTACCTCGAAGCTGCGCGCCGCCTCGACATCGATCCGACCCGGGCAGCCGCGATCGAGGACTCCCACAACGGCATCCGCGCCGCGAAGGCCGCGGGCATGCGCGTGATCGCCGTCCCGAACCAGCACTTCCCGCCGGACGAGGAAGCGCTGGCTCAGGCCGACGTCGTGCTGGAAACGCTCGCGGAGCTGACCGCCGAAGCCGTTGGCCCTTAGTGCCGGGGCCCTTTGCCGACCGTCAGCTTCACCTTCGAGCCACTCGGAAGCGTCCCTCGCTTCGGGCTCTGGGCGATGACCCTGCCCTTTTTCTTGCGGCTCGAGACCTTCCGCGTGATCTTCCCGGTCCTACAGTGCGCCCTCAGGAGGCGCGCCTTGGCCTTCGCAAGCGGTAGGCCGACCACCCTGGGCACGACGCACTTCGGCGCCGGGGCAAAGGTCGCCGTCACCGAGCGCTCGGCGGTCATCGACACCGTGCAGGTCCCCGTGCCGGAACACGCGCCCGACCAACCCTTGAACGTCGAGCCGGAGGCGGCGCGGGCCGAGAGTGTCACAGAGGCCGCGTAGTTGAACTGGATCGAGCAGACGTCGCCGCAGGCGATCCCTGCCGGTGAGCTCGAGACCGTTCCCGAGCCTGCGCCCGCCCTGGTCACCGTCAGCGTCTCGAAGAACGGAGCCGGCGGCGGCGGTGGCGGAGGCGGAGGAGGAGGCGCGCAGCCGACGACCGACACCGAGGCGGACGATGCACCGGAGCCGCCGTTGGCAGTCGTGAAGCTCGCCACGTTGTTGTAGGAGCCGCATACGCCTGCGGTCGTGCCGCTGACGACGTGGACCTGGGTGGTCGAGCCTCCGGCCAGCGTCGTCTGGCTGTAGGCGAGCTGCTGGTTCGGCGGCGAGCCGACGACCGACCAGCCGCTGTCGGTGCCGGAGCCGAGCGACCAGTTGAGGCCGTTCCCGCCGGGCAGGTTGTCGGTGATGCCGAGCGTGGTGGCAGCGGCCGAGCCGACGTTGGCCAGCGTCACCTTGAATCCGATCTGGCCGCCCGTGCTCACGGACGGGGCATCGTGCACCTTGCTGACCACGACCGAGGCCGCTGACGGCGGCGGGGAGTCGGTGCACTCCGCGAACCGGAAGTTGCCGATCCGCGTGCGCCAGGCGAACTGGCCCGTGGACGAGTAGTACTCGTTCGTGTACCAGAAGGTGCAGTCGTCGGATGGGTCGACGGTCAGGTCGCTGTAGTCGCCCCAGCGGTTGAAGGTGCCAGTCTGGCTGCCGGCGCCGTCGATGAGGTGCGTCTCTCCCTGGGCCAGCGTGTTCGCCGGGTCACCAGCCAGGCGCCCCGCGTAACGAACCTGCGGGCTGATGGCTGCCGACGACGCGCTGAAGCCGACCGCGAGGTCGCCCCCGTTGTCCATCGCGGCGCTTCCCAGCCAGCGCCAGGTCGTGTCGGGCTGGTAGGTGCTCTCCTGCTGCTTGGTGGGGGCTCCGGAGGTGACGCTGCGCAGCTCGAACCAGCGCACGCCGGCGACGCCGCTCGAGTTGACCGTGTAGTTGGAGACGAGTGACTCGTGATCCCCGAAGTTTCGGTAGGCGGCCCGGAACATGAGCCTGTCGGCGAGCGCGTCGAGGCCGTCGGTGGTCCCGTTCTGCGGGACGCAGCTCACGCTGACCGGGCAAAGCCGAGTGAACGCCGCGGCGGCCGGGCTCCCTCCGAGCGTGAACGTCGAGCTCGCGGGCGCGCCCCAGTCGACGTGGAAGCGGTAGACCTTGTAGGTGCCGTTCCCGGGGAACTCGACGAACGGGTCCGGCGCACCGGCCGGAGGCGGCGTCGAGCCGTCCAGGTCGGCCGGGAGGTACGGATCCTCGTTGGAGCCGCCGGTGATGCCCGTCGTGACGAAGGTCGCCGGGTCGCCGACCAGCATCGCGGCGCGGTTGAACGCGAAGGGCTGCGGGCCGAGGAACGTGTTCCCGCCCGGGTCGAAGACGTTCATCGACATGTAGTAGCCGTCGGGCCACACGCCGAAGTGCGGGTAGTCGAAGAAGTTCGTGCCGAGGAAGAAGTCGTAACGGTTGTAGCTCCCGGTGGCGTCGCTGCTCGTGGAGACCGCGATGCACTCGTCGGTCATCGTTCCGTTGACGCCGTAGCCGGCGAACTGCGAGATCACCCAGCGGCTCGCGAGCTGGTCGTAGAGCACGACCGGGTCGCCCCACGCGTCCGTCTCGCAGACCCCGCCCATGCCGCTCCAGAGAGTCGCGATGTCCGTCGGGCCGAAGACCGACGTCCCCGTGGTCTTGTCGAACACCTGAAAGCCCTGGTTGACGATCTGGACGTACTGGGTCGCGCCGACCTCGCCGTTCGTATCCGGCGGCGCGCAGTTGCAGGCGACACCCGGGAAGACGATCCCGTCGAAGTTGAGCGTCGGGGCCGGCATGTTCGGCCGGGCGAGCGTGCGCTGGACGACGGTGTCCTGCGCGTCGCGATGCCTCGAGGGGAGCAGCGGGTTCCGATTGCCCTCGCGCTCCGGCCTGCTTCTGAACGGCACGGCCGGGATCGTCCGCAGGGCCGGCGAGACGTCGTTCCTCACGGAATGGCCGACGATCACCTTCGAGGAAGGCGCCGCGCTCGTGACCGGCGCGCGCTGCGCGTGACGGCTCATCGAGGACGGACCTGCGAGCACGACGCTCGCTTCGACCAGTAGCGCGACGGCGACGGCCGCGACGCTGACCGCGCCCTTGCGCGTCTTCAGGACTCTCGGAAGCTGCCTCATGCGGTAGACCCTCTTTCGTCTTCGGGGACCACCGTTATTTCGGCGCTCGCGTCGCCTCGCTTGAGCCGGAGAACGCCGATGGGGCCGCTTTCGCGGCCCCATCGAGCTATCGAGCTATGGCTGGTGTTCCGCCTAGCGGCCGACCGTGAGGTTGACCGGGAAGCCGTTGCGGCGCTTCCTGCTGCTCGCGTGCGGGTTCTGCTTGATCACGCGGCCGCGGTTGGCCCGGCTCGAGTGCTTCCTCGTGACCCGGCCGACGCTGCAGTGCCGGCGGCGGATCTTCGCCTTGGCCTGGGCCAGCCTCACGTGCAGGACGTTCGGCACCACGCACTTGGGCGGCGTGAACGGCGGAGGTGGCGGCGGAGGCGGAGGTGGCGGAGGCGGTGGTGGTGGTGGCGGAGGCGGTGGAGGTGGCGGTGGTGGAGGTGGAGGTGGAGGTGGCGGAGGCGGTGGAGGTGGCGGAG
>DATDFL010000198.1:0-2899 GCA_036522595.1 Gaiellaceae bacterium | reverse complement strand
GAGCGAGTCGACCGTCATCGCGTCGCGCAGCACGTTCACGTAGCAGTGCTCCTGGGGCAGCCCGTTCGTCAGCGCCTCCCACTCGTTGCCGCCGCTCTTGCTGCGGTAGACGCGCAGCTTGCCTTCCGGCGGCACGTGCTCGGAGTCGCTCTCGATCGGCACCACGTAGACCGTCTCCGGCTCGTGCGGGTGGACCTCGATCGGGAACCCGAAGTCGGATGGAAGGTTGCCGCTGACCTTCTGCCAGGACTCGGCGCCGTCATCGCTGCGCATCACGTGCCAGTGCTTCTGCATGAAGAGCGTGTCCGGCTTCGACGGGTTCATCGCGAGCCGGTGGACGCAGTGGCCCACCTCGCGTTCCTCGTCGGGAAGCTCCCGCGAGCGGAGGCCCTTGTTGCTCGGAATCCAGGTCTCGCCGCCGTCCTCCGTGCGGAACACGCCCGCCGCCGAGATGGCGATGACCATCCGCTTTGGGTCCTCGGGGTTGATCAAGATCGTGTGCAGGCAGAGCCCGCCTGCACCCGGCTGCCAGTTCTCGCCGCTTGGATGCTTGCGCAGCCCCGAGAGCTCCTCCCAGGTCTGCCCGGCGTCCGTCGACTTGAAGAGCGCTGCATCCTCGACGCCTGCATAGACCGTGTCGGGATCGTCGTGCGAGGGCTCGAGGTGCCACACGCGCGCGAACTCCCACGGGTGCTGCGTGCCGTCGTACCACTGGTGCGTGCCGGCGACGCCGTCGTACGTGAACTCGTTGCCGACGGTCTCCCAGGTCTTGCCGCCGTCGTCCGAGCGCTGCATGACCTGGCCGTGCCAGCCGGTCGACTGCGATGCGTACAACCGGTCCGGATCGGCCGGCGAGCCGTTCAGGTGGTACATCTCCCAGCCCGCGAACAGCGGGCCCTCGACCTTCCAGTCGTCGCGCGTCCCGTCCGACGTGAGGATGAACGCGCCCTTTCGGGTACCCACCAGAAGCCGCACTCCACTCATCGATTCCTCCCTCTCGAGTCCGAATGCATTCTCACCAAAGACTGCCTGGCGAGTCGAAACTCATCGCGGTTACGCTGAGCCCGCTTGGAGAGGTGTCCGAGCGGTCTAAGGAGCGCGACTGGAAATCGCGTACGGGCGGAAACGTCCGTCGCGGGTTCAAATCCCGCCCTCTCCGTTAAGAGACGGTCACTTTCTGCTCCATCCCCTGAGCCTTATGGCCGGGGATGGAGCAGTAGAAGTCGTAGGTGCCGCGCTCGAGCTTGACCGTCAAGCTCCCGTTGCTGCCGGCGGAGATGTCCTGCGTCGCCTCCTTCGAGACGCCGGGGCCGGTGATCGTCAGGTTGTGCGGGAGCTGGCCCTTGTTGTCGACGTCGAAGGTGTACTCGCCCGGCGCGAGCGTCGTCTTCGGCAGCGTGATCTTGTACTCGACCTCCGTCACCGAGACCTTCTGCGCCGCGGCTTCCGCCTCGCCGGACCCCTTCCCGAAGATCTCCACCGCGGCGAGCATCCCGAAGAAGAACAGCACGCAGACGATGAGGAAGAGCCAGAGCTTGCGGCCCGGGAACTGCGGCCAGCGACGCGGGACGGCCATCGAGACGACGAGCGCGAAGCCTGCGAACGCAGCGCCCGCGAGCCCGAGGCCGAGCTTCTGGCCGGTCGACAGCGCGTGCAGCAGCAGCACGCGCCGAATGCTATTCGGTGGCCGCGCGCCCCGGAGCGGGCACTTCGCGTACGAGGCGGGTCGGATGGATCGTTCGAGGGATCGTGTTTCAGGGGCTGTGGGCCGACCTACCAGGTGTCAACTGCGGAAAGGAAATGCGGCCAATGTCTGCGGAAATTCTCAAGCGCAAGCTGCGCAACTTCCCCGTTGCGAGCTTGAGCGAGCGCATCGCTACCGCGTAGCGCTTGCTTCGGCCCTACCGATCCACTACCTTGCCGCGGCGAGAGTGGACGAGGGGGCCCCGAACGACCTGACGACCGTGGCCACGGGCCAGACCCCGGGCTACGCCGCCCTCGGTGAGCGCGTCGCCGGGATCCTCGAAGCCGCCGAAGAGGCCGCCGAGAAGATCCGGGAAGCGGCGCGCCGCGAGGCCGCGGAGCTCGAGCGGCTCGCGGCAGTCGAGGCCGAGCGGGTGAAGAACGAGCTCACGGCCGATGCGCGCACGCTGCGCACCGAGGCCGAGGAGTACGCGCGCGACATGCGTCTCGCGGTCGAGGCGTACGCGACCCAGCACCGCCGCCAGGCGGAGGAGGAAGGTCGCAAGATCGTCACGGACGCCGAGCAGCAGTCGGCGAGCATGAAGAAGTCGGCCGAAGAGATGGTCCGGCAGGTCGAGGGCGAGGTCCGCCGGCGCGAGGAGCAGCTGCGCGCCGAGGTGCGGATGCTCGAGCAGCGCAAGCGCGACTCGATCGAGCGGCTGCGGGAGATCGCCGCCCTGGTCGAGGACGTGCTGCCGTCGCGCGAGGACTCGCTGTCGCGGGACCTCGAGCGGCGCGCGACGCCTAGCAGCTGAGAACTGCCGCCCGCGCCTCGACGTTCTTGGCGTAGCGGAGCGAACCCACGGGCGCGTGGCCGGCGCGGTCGATCGTTGTCGGGCCCGCGTTGTAGGCCGCCAGCGCCAGGTCGACATTCCCGTAGCGGTTGAGGAGCTCCCTCAGGTAGCGAGCTCCGGCGAGGACGTTGGCGCCGGGCTCGTAGGCGGTGAGGCCGACCTCGCGCGCCGTGCCGGGCATCACCTGCAGCAGTCCGAGCGCGCCTGCGCCCGAGTGCGCGGCTGGGTCCATCCGCGACTCTTCGTAGGCCGTCGCGACGAGCAGCGAGGCCGGGACCGCGGTCTGGGCCGAGGCCCGCGCGAACGCTGCGCGGAAAGCCGCCGGGACCGGGCAGGCCGGCTGGAGCGCGGGCGCGGCGACC
>DATDFL010000197.1:0-8765 GCA_036522595.1 Gaiellaceae bacterium | reverse complement strand
AGCCTTCACTGCTCTCGCGAGCACGAAATCCCTTCACCGCGGAGAACGACGAATCCGAGTAGAGCCGACGCCCGGACTCGAACCGGGGACCCCTTCATTACGAGTGAAGTGCTCTACCAGCTGAGCTACGTCGGCCGGGGGTCCTACTGTAGCGCTCCACACGTTTGCGCCTTTCCTCCCAGGGCAGATGGAGCGCTCCACGAAACGAGGGAGGACACGTGAACGAAGAAGAGCGCCAGGACGAAGAGCAGGAAGAAGAGCAGCAAGAAGACCAGCAAGAGGACGCGGGCCAGGAGGACGCCGGCGAGGAGCAGGGGAGCGGGAACATGCTCGGCACTGTCGCGAAAGGCGCCGCTGCAGGTGCCGCCGCGGGAGCGGCGGTCGGTGCTGCGGCCGAGATGCTCGGCTCCCGCGGCGAGGATGAGGAAGGCGGCGAGGAACCCGCCGAGGATGCGGACGAAGACGAGCCGGACGAGAGCTAGCTAGTAGCCGCCGCCCGAGCCGCCACCGCCGCCCGAGTAGACGACGATCAGCACCACAGCGACCGCGATCAGCGCGAGAATTCCGCCGATCCAGAGTGTCTTGCGGGAAAGGCTCATTCATCCACCCCCTTTCCCCGTGTAATACGGCCGGGCGCAGCCATCGGATTAGACTGGCGCCGTGCTGCGCCTAGCCGTCGCCCTTGCGATCAACGTTCTCGCGCTGTGGGTCGCGAACGGGATCTTCGACGGCGTCCGCATCCACGGCGCGTGGGCCTACATCATCGGGGCGGCGGTGCTCGGGATCGCGAACGGGATCCTCAAGCCGATCCTCGCGGTCCTGACGCTGCCGCTGATCATCCTCACGCTCGGGATCTTCTATTTCCTGATCAACATCGCGATGCTGCTCCTCGCGGAATGGATCGCGCCGAACTTCTCGATCGACGGCTTCTGGACCTACGCGGGCGCGGTCGTGATCATCTGGCTCGTGAACTGGGCGGCGCACTCGCTGATCGACGAGTTCGAGGACAAGCGCCCGCTCAGCAAGGCGTTCTAGGGCCGTTCCCCGATCCGGTCGACGACCCCGCTGACGACGTAGGTCGAGTACCCGGTGACCGTTCCAGCTGGATAGTGGTACGGGTTGCCGTCCAGCTGAACGTACTCCTCGCCGAGCATCGCCGCCGTGTGCGGGTCGAAGATCACCACGTGGCGCTCGTGGATCTTCCCGTCCACGTATGCGACCGCCACGCCGCGCCTGCCTAGCCGGTCTTTGGCCGGCCCGATGAGCTCGACCCCCGGGATTCGCGCGGCGACCTCGTAGAGCGCGGCGCGGAGTGAGGGCGAGGGAACCGGGTCACGCAGGTTGTCGGCGACGATCGTGAACATCTCGGACCGCGTGCCGTTGCCGTGGCCCACGGCGTCGTGGTGGATCCTGTCGTAGAGCGCATCGGGGTCTGTGGGGAGCGCGGGACGGGGGGTGACCGGAAAGTCCGCCGAGTCCTGGGGCGGGTTGACCTGCGGGCGGCCTGCGGCGATCCAGCCTGCGCGATCGGCCGGGGAGGGGAACTTCGGCTTGCCCCAGCGATCGTGAAAGTGAGCGTGTGTGCGGCCGTACCAGCTCTCGCGCATGCCTGGGCTGAGCGCATTCCAGCCGTCGCCGCCGCTCATCCAGGCGACGAGCTCCTTCGTGTAGGCGAACTGCCCGCGGCCGAGTGGCTTCGAGGGCGGCTGCGCGCGCGCGGTCGTCGCGATCTTGCGGAGGAACGGCGCGGCCGAGGCTGAGCTGCCGCCGTGGGTTCCGACACCCAGGAACGTCGCGATCGCAGCCGCCGTCACGAGGCCGACGGCAACGAGCAGCACCGTCCGCCGGTCTCGCGTGGGTGCAGGTGCCCGGTCGATGCGCCGCAGCAGCCGTTCTCTGGCACGGGCTCGCGCCTCGGCGCTCGGGTCGGCGGTTTCGAACGGGAGTGATCGGAGGAGGTCGAGCTCAGCCATTCTCCGGGACCTCCCGCGCGCCGTAGGAGTCGAGGTTGGGGCCGCGCAGCTTCCTCCGCGCCCGCGAGATCCGCGAGCGCACGGTGCCGACCGGAATGTCGAGCGCAACGGCGATGCCTTCGTAGGTCAGATCGCCCCAGGCGAGCAGCAGCAGGGGCTCGCGCTGTCGGCGAGGGAGCGCCTTCACGGCGACGGCGAGCTCCGCGGCAAGCGGGCGGGAAAGCTCCGAGCCCTCGCGGCTGCCGCTTCTCGCGTACGCATCCAGGCGCCTGCGCTCCGAGCGCCAGTGCCTGCGGAGCAGGTTCGCGGCGATACCGAGGAGCCACGGACGCGCGTCCTCGCGGCTCGTGTCGTAGCGACGGCGGCGGTCGAATGCGCGGGTGAAGGTCTCCGCGGCGATCTCGTCCGCGAGGTCGGGCCCCACCCGCCGCTGGGCGTAGCCGTGGATCGCGTCGAAATGGCGGTCGAAGAGCACTGCGAAAACCTCCGGATCGGCCAGCGAGGCGCCGATCGCCTGCGCGTCGGTCATGCCCCGGATTGCCCGCAGGGCCGTGGAAAGTTCCCGCGTGACGGTGCCAGACACCGTCAGGACGCTACGGCCGTCACTCCCGCGAAGGCGCGCCGAAGCTCCACGAACAAGGCCTCGAGCGCCAGGCGGTGCGAGAGCTGGAACTCCTCGAAGTTGCGCCACGTCTCGCGGATCAGCTCGGCAGCGCGCGCTGCGCCCTCGAGCCGCTCCAGCGTTCCGTCCTCCGCAAGCACCTCGGCGCGGTCTGCGTGGACGAACGCCGTCGAGGCCCCGGCCGCCGCGGCAACGAGGTCGCGGTACCAGGCCGCGAGCTCCTCCAGCGACGCGAGCAGCTCCTCACGCTCGGCGCCTCGGCCCGCTCGCCGCACGCGCTGGTCGGCCTCCCGCGCCGTCAGCTCCAGGCCTTCCTGCGCAGCCTCCTCCCGCTCCTTCGCCTCGGAAGCCCGGGCCTTCGCCGCGCCCAGCAGCGCGTCGGCCGCAGCGCCCGGATCGAAGTCCGGATCGGCGTAGACGGCGCGCGCAATCTCGAGCAGCTCGTTGCGCCGCTGGGCCGCGGCCGGGTCGAGCAGCCGCTCCGCCCGGTCGAGTCGCCCTCCGGCGACGCGCGCGATCGAGGTCGTCTCCTCCTCCGAGAGCTGCGGCGCCCGAGCCTGCACCTCCTCGCGCACCGCCCGCTCGGAGAGCCGCCTGAACGGAACGGGTTGGCACCGCGAGCGGATGGTCTCCGGCAGCGGGCCGAGCTCGTCCGCGACGAGCACGATCACCGCGTAGGACGGCGGTTCCTCGAGATCCTTGAGCAGGGCGTCCGCGGCCTCTTCGTTGAGCAGGTGCGCGCCGAAGATCAAATAGACGCGCCTCGCCGCCTCGAACGGTCGCAAGTGCAGGTCTCGCCGGAGCTCGCGCACAGCGTCGATCCGGATCTGGTCGCCCAGCGGCTCCAGCACATAGAGGTCCGGGTGCGTGCGCCGCTCCACCCGCGGGTCTCCTTGCAGCAGCTCCGAGGCGAAGGCAAGCGCCGTGCGCCGCTTCCCCACGCCCGCCGGCCCGTGGAAGAGGTACGCGTGGGCCGGCCCCTCGCGTACCGCCGCCGCGAGCAGCCGCTTGGCCTCGACCTGCTCAGGAATGCTGTCGAAGCTCGTCAAGAACCTCGCGCCCGATCTCGCCGGCTGGTCGCGTGCCGTCGATGGTCACGATTCGCTGCGGGAAGACCGCAGCGAGCTCTCCGTACGCCTCCGCAACGCGCTGGCGGAAGCCGTCGTCCTCGCGCTCGATCCGATCGCTCGGCTCACCGCGCCGCCGTGCCGCCTCCTCGGCGTCGACAACCAGGAGGTAGGTGCGGTCGGGGAGGATCCCGCTGATCGCGTTGAGGTTCAGCTCCAGCACCCGGTCGAGCCCGAGACCGCGCGCGATGCCCTGGTACGCGAGCGACGAGTCGAGGTAGCGGTCGCAGACGACGTCGGCGCCGCGGGCCAAGGCCGGTGCGATCACCTCGTCGACGAGCTGCGCCCGCGCCGCAGCGAACAGCACAGCCTCGGCCCAAGGCGCGATGTTCCTCGGGCCAAGGATCAGCTCGCGGATCAGCTCGCCGACCTCCGTGCCGCCGGGCTCGCGGGTCGAGACGACGTCGCGCCCTTCGGAGGCGAGCGCCTCGGCCAGCAGCCGTGCCTGGGTCGACTTGCCGGAACCATCCAGCCCTTCGAATGTCACGAACACGCGTGCTCCTTCCGGTGATGTTGTCCGGGCTCTCGGTCGCTAGCACCAGGCCAGAGGCCGCACTCGTCCGCGGCCCGGGCTGGTTGCCTGGGCAAGGGCGAGGGTGGACTCTGGCGCAGCGTGATAGCGGGCGAGAGGCGGGCGGACATTGCCGGAAGGAGCACCCTAGGATACGAGGCTCGTGCGCGCGATCGTGACAGGGGGGGCGGGCTTCATCGGCTCGCACGTAGTCGACGCGCTCCTCGCCAGGGGGGACGACGTGCTCGTGCTCGACGATCTCTCCCGCGGCAAGCGCGAGAACGTGCCGGACGCGGTGGTCGAGGTCGCGGACATCCGCGAGCCGCTCGCCGACCACTTCGAGGGCGCGGAGGTCTGCTTCCACCTCGCGGCGCAGGTCGACGTGCGCGTCGCGGTCGAGCGCCCGGAGCACGACGCACAGGTGAACGTGCTCGGAACGGTCAGCGTGCTCGAGGCGGCAAGGCGTCACGGGACGCAGGTCGTGTTCGCCTCGAGCGGCGGCGCGATCTACGGCGAGGCCGACGGACCGGCCCGCGAGGACGCCCCGCGCGAGCCGCTCTCCCCCTACGGCGTTTCGAAGCTCGCGGGCGAGGAGTACCTCGCCGCCTACAACCGGCTCTACGACGCGGGGCACGTCGCGCTGCGGTACGCGAACGTCTACGGGCCTCGGCAGGACCCGCACGGCGAGGCGGGGGTCGTCGCGATCTTCCTCGGGCGCCTGAAAGCAGGCGAGCCGCCGCGGATCTTCGGCGACGGCAGCCAGACGCGCGACTACGTCTACGCGGCCGACGTGGCCCAGGCGACGCTCGCCGCGGCCGGCAAGCGGGGCGTCTTCAACGTCGGCACCGGTATCGAGACATCCGTCCGCGAGCTGTACGAGCTCTGCCGAGGGGTCGCCGGCTCGCAGCTCGAGGCGGAGCACGTCGACGCGCGGCTCGGAGAGCTCGAGCGCAGCGTCCTCGACGCCTCGCGCGCGGAGCGGGAGCTCGGCTGGCGTCCCGAGGTCGATCTCGAGGAGGGCTTGCGCCTCACGTGGGAGTCGCTGGCCTAACGGCGGAGAAGGATGAAGGCCGCGCGCGGCGAAACCGATGCTCCCTGTGGAGCACGCGCTGCCGAACCCCTCACGCCACCCCTGGCGCACCATCGCGGTCGTCGCGGCCGGGATCGCGACGCTCGAGCTGCTCGCGCTGGTCGTGACCGCCACCGCCCTCGTGGCGAAGCCGATGGCCAAGCACGCGCGCGCTGCCGCGGCGGCGAAGCATCCGTCGGCGGGGACGCCGCAGACGAAGGCTCCGACCCGCGCGCCGGTCGCTCGCCGTTTGGTGACCGTGACCGTCCTGAACGGCAACGGCGTCTCCGGGGCGGCCGCCGACACGGCCTCGCGCGTACGCGCGCGCGGGTACAAGATTCGGAAGGTCGGCAACGCGCCGCGGAGCGGATACGGCCGCAGCGTCGTGATCTACCGAGCGGGCTTCCGTCCGGAAGCGCTCCGCCTCGGACGCGACCTCGGCATCCGGCTGGTCTCGCCGCTGGACGGCCTGCGCGTGAAGAACCTCGCAGGCGCGAAACTCGCAGTCGTCGTCGGGGGATAAAACGTCACACTTCCGCGCGAGTGGCTGACACCGAGCGGAAACGAGCTGAGATCGAGTACCCACGGGTGGTCGGCGAGGCAGGGCGTGCCTGGCTGCGCACCAAGCCGTTCGGAAACGCGCCGCGCGAGTCGGCCCGGCTGCTGATCGACTTCGGCTACATCCTCCAGCTCCTCGACCTGCGGCCGGGCATGAGCCTCTGCGAACTCGGCTGCGGCCCCGGCTGGATGAGCCGCTTCGCGGCGCGCCACGGCCTCCACGCCGAGGGCTACGACATCGCGCCGGACATGATCGAGATCGCCCGCGAGCTGGCCCAGCACGAAGGCCTCGACGTCCGCTTCGAGGTCGCAGACATGGAAGGGCTCGACCTCGGCCGCCGCTTCGACACCTGCCTCCTGTACGACGCCCTCCACCACTCGCCGCGCGCCGACCTCGTCTTCGCCACGGCACACCGGGCGCTGAAGCCCGGCGGCAAGCTCCTCCTCGCCGAGCCCAACTGGAAGCACCGCTTCCAGGGCCGCGACGCATCGGGCGAGTACGGCGTGACGGAGCTCGGCTACTCGCCGCGACGCCTGAAGCGCCTCCTGCGCGACCAGGGCTTCACCGACGTGCAGCGCTTCCACAACACGCGCAAGCGCCTCTTCTCGAACACGCCGCGGGACGTGGCCGCGCACCTCGCGGAGCCGCTGCTGTACCGCGCGCTCGCGCCGTTCTGGACGCAGATCTGGCTCCGCGCCGTGGCGCGCTAGGACTTCGCGCGAGCCTGCTCCAGCAACGGCGGGGCAAGCGTCCCATGCGGGTCGAGCTGCACCGCGCGCTCCAGGGCCGGCGCCGCGGCCCGGTACCGCTGCAGGTCGAACTCGAAGCTCCCGAGCTCGTACCAGGGCCGCCAGTTGAGCGGCTGCAGGTCGATCGCCTTCACGTAGAGCGCCCTCGCCGCGCTCAGGTCGCCCAGCTGCTCCGCGGCGCCTGCCTCCAGGAAGAGCGGGTCGAGCGAAAACGGGTTCAGCGAGTGGGCGTCGCGCGAATGGCCCACGGCCTGTGCCGGCCGCCCTGCCTCGAGCGCGGCCAGCGCCGAGTCCGAGTCCCGCTGGGCGAACCACGGCGCGAGGAGCGAGTAGGCGACCGCCAGCGCCAGGGCAGCGGGCACCGGCGAAAGCGTCACCTGCCGCTCGCAGCGCACGAGCCCGCCGCCCAGGAGCACGCCGACCGACAGCAGGAACGGCCCCGTGACCGCCACGAAGTCCCAGTCGAAGTCGACCACCGAGTGCAGCACGTACGCGAGCGCACCGACCGCCACTGCCAGGCCCGCGGGGCTCGCCCGCGCCCGCCGCACGACCCCCACGGCGGCGAAGCCGATCGACCCCAGAGCCAGCAGAAACCCGACGAGCCCGGTCTCGCTGAGGAACTGCAGCGGGACGTTGTGCGGCTCCGTCACGTTCACAGTGTTCGTTCGAAAGAGGCGGTGGCTCAGCTCGAAGGTCCCCGCCCCGGTCCCGCGCAGCGGCTGCTTCTCGAACGCCTTCCACGCTTCCTCCCACCACTGCCAACGGCTGTTCGAGTTGAAGGACGTGAGCCGCTGCCCCGCGCTGTTCTGCTCGATGTTGTTCGGCACGTGCGTGAAGTCGTGGAACCAGCCCTGCGGCTTTGAAGTCGCGATGAGACCGATCGCTCCGGCGACCGCCACCACCGCGAGGACGCTCAGTGCGACCCGGCCGACCAGCAGGCGTCTCCCCTCCGTCAGCGGCCGCCGCTCCGACTCGGCCGCCGCGAGATACGCGAGGGCCGCCACGGCAACGGCGGCGAGGACGAACACGACCGCGAACCAGGCCCCATCGTGCACGCGTGTCGAATGCGGCGAGTTGTCGGTCGCGAGCCCAGGCCGCGAGAGCGCCCAGACCCCGACGGCCAGGCCCACGCCACCACCAAGCAGCAGCGCAGCGGCGCCCTCGATCCGCGGCCCGCCGAAGGCGAGCCAGACCGCGATCGCCAAGACCGCCACCGCAAGGCCCGCGCGCGAGGCCGTCAGCAACAGCCCGATGACGAGGCCGTAGAGGAACACGACGCCCGCAGCGCGAAGCCAGAGCGGATGGTCCCGCCGCGCCGCGAGCCACAACGCCAAGGGGACGGCGAGATCGAAGAGCAACGCGAGGCCGTTCCAGTAGTCGACCGGCGAGTTGAGCCGCGCGACGCGACCGGAGCCGCCGATCGCCGGGACGGCCTTCCCGAGCAGCGCCCAGCCGAGCGCGAGCGCGACGACACCGGCCAGCGCGTACCCCCACAACCGCGCCGCCCGCGGGACGTAGACGCCCACCGCGAGCCCCATCACCGCGAACGCCACGTAGACGAGGCCCCGGTTGAAGTACTCCCACGAGCGGTCCGGCTCGATCGACCAGACGATGGAGATCCCGCACCAGCAGACGAAGGCGATCAGCAGGCCGAGCGCGATCAACGCCTGCCGGGAGAGCACCGGCCACCAGCCCAGCGCAGCGGCCGTCGCAGCCGTGGCGGAGAGCACGAGCGCGGCGAGCCCCAGCCAGAGCAGCCGCGAGCTCGAAGAGCCCGCCGAGAAGAGGGCCGCAACCCCGGCGAGACCACCTCCGGCCCCGAGCACGAGCAGCGCCGCGTGGCGCTCCGGGGCCGTCCTCATCAAGCGCTGAGGCTAACATCCACCCCGAGCCGCTCGGTGTTTACAAACCGCTTACGCGAGCATTACTACCGCCACATTCGCCCTGGGCAGACTGCCGCGAGGCCGCCGGCTCGGGAGCCCCGAATGCGCATTCGTCCAGCCGTCATCTGTTTCGTCCTAGCCTTCGCCGCAGGGCTGCTGCTGCTTGCCCTCCCCGGCACCGCCGCCGCGAAGACGCCGTGCTGGAAGCAGGTGCTGAACGACTGGTCGAACGGCCGCGCGATCAAGGTCTATCCGCTGCACTGCTACCGCGA
>DATDFL010000196.1:0-3370 GCA_036522595.1 Gaiellaceae bacterium | reverse complement strand
AGGATGTTGCCGATCTCCGCGCCGCGCCAGCCGTAGATCGACTGGTCGGGGTCGCCGACTGCGCACAGGTTGCCATGCTTCCCGGCGAGGAGCTGCAGCAGGCGGTACTGCGCGTGGTTCGTGTCCTGGTACTCGTCCACGAGCACGTAGCGAAAGGCCTTCTGCCAGCGCTCGCGCGCCTCGGGGAAGCGCTCGAGCACCTGCACGGCCAACATCAGCAGGTCGTCGAAGTCGACGGCGTTCGACTGGAACAGCTTGCGCTGGTAGAGCGCGTAGACGTCTGCGACCGTCTGGTCGTAGAACGACTGCACGCGCTGCGCGTACTCGTCGGGGCCGACGAGGCGGTTCTTTGCGTTTGAGATCTGGTCGTGGATTCCGCGCGGTGTGAACCGCTTCGGGTCGCGCTCCAGCTCCTCGAGACACCGCTTGACGAGCCGGACTTGGTCGGCCTGGTCGTAGATCGTGAAGTTCGAGCGGTAGCCGAGCCGCGGCGCTTCCCGGCGCAGGATGCGGCCGCAGGCGGCGTGGAAGGTCAGGATCCAGATCGCGCGCGCGACCGGGCCGAGCAGGTCCTCGAGCCGCTCCCGCATCTCGCCGGCCGCCTTGTTCGTGAACGTGATCGCGAGGATCTCGTTCGGCTTGACGCCGATCGCGTTGAGCAGGTGGGCGACGCGATAGGTGAGCACCCGCGTCTTCCCGGAGCCCGCGCCGGCGATGACGAGCAGCGGCCCTTCGGTGGCCAGAACCGCCTCCCGCTGGGCGGGATTCAGGTCGGCGAGGTAGCGCTCGGGCGATGCAACGGCCATGCGGTCGATGCTAGCGGCGCCCATGATTAGGCGATGGACGAGATCGAGGCGCTGACCGAGCGCTACGAGCGCGTGATTCGCGAGGCAGTACCCGAAGGCACGATCTCCGTCTCGGGCAGCACGCTGCTGGGCGAGTACGGCGGCCACGATGTCGACCTGGTCGTTCTCGTCCCGGACGTCGCGGACGCGGCGAGCCGCCTGCGCGACGTCTATCCGCCGCTCTACGAGGACGAGTGGCGCGACGACTGGGCCGCCTTCCGTGTGCCGGGGCCGCCCCAGGTCGACATCGTCGTCACGACACGGGGAAGCAAGGGCGACGCGCACCACCGGCGCGCGTGGGAGCTGATCCTCACCGACGACTCACTCAGGGCGGAATACGAGCGGCTCAAAGCGGCCGGGATGGACTCGGCGCAGAAGCGGGTCTTCTTCGAACGCGTCGTCGGCATGCTCGACCAGTGAAGGTCCTCGCCACCCGCCGCTACCCGGGGCCCGCGTTCGACGAGCTCGCTCCCGAGATCGTTCCGCTGGCCGACCTGCGCGAGCCGCGCGGCGACGTCGAGGGCCTGATCGTCGCCAACGAGCCGGTGCCGCTCGACCTCCTCCCCGCGCTCCGCATCGTTGCGAACTTCGGCGTGGGCTACGACAGCGTCGACGTCACGGAGCTTGCGAGCCGTGGGGTCGTGGTGACGAACACGCCCGGTGTGCTCGACGACGCGACGGCTGACCTCGCCTTCGCACTGATCCTTGCGGCTCGTCGCCGTCTCGTCGACGCCGACCGCCGCGTCCGCACCGGCCGCTGGGGCGGCTTCTGGGCGGAGGGCGAGCTTTCCCGAGATGTGACCGGCTCGACGCTCGGGATCGTCGGCCTCGGGAGGATCGGCAGCGCGGTCGCGCGCCGGGCCCGAGGCTTCGAGCTGCGTGTGCTCTACACGGGCCGCAGCCGGGTCGAGACGGAGCTCGGCGAGTACCGCGACCTCGACACGCTCCTCCGAGAGTCCGACATCGTCTCGATTCACGCGCCCCTCACTCCGGAGACGCACGGGCTCATCGACGCGCGGCGACTGGCGCTGCTCCGCGACGGTGCGTGCCTCGTCAACACGGCGCGCGGCGAGATCGTCGACGAACAAGCTCTGGTCGCGGAGCTCGTCTCGGGCCGCCTCAGCGCCGGCCTGGACGTCTTCGCCCACGAGCCGCACGTGCCGCCCGAGCTGCTCGAGCTCCCCAACGTCGTGCTCACGCCGCACATCGGCAGCGCGACGCGGCAAGCACGCGAGGCGATGACGCGCCTCGTCGTCGACAACCTGCGCGCGGTGGAACGGGGCGAGCCGCCGCTCACCCCGGTTCCACCTGGGTTCGGTTAGCCCTCGTTCTCTTCGACGAGCAGGAGGTTGTTCCGGTCGAGGTCGCGGAAGAAGAACATCCGCGGGACCGGGCCCTCGCCGCCCATCGGCTCGTCGACGTCCACGCCGCGCTCCTTCAGCTCCGCGTGAGCCGCGTCGAGGTCGTCGGTGGTGAAGGCGACGCACGACTGCGTGTTGTTGGGCGTCTCCCCCGGGCGGGGCGGCATGATCGCGATCGCCGCGGCGCTGCCGGGAGGCGCGACCTCGAGCCGGCGGTCGCCCTCGCCGAACGGCACGTCGGCGCGAACCTCGAAGCCGAGCTTCTCGGTGTAGAACTCGAGCGAGCGGTCCTGGTCGCCGACCGGGATGATCACGCGGCCGAGCTGGTTGATGTGGGTTGCCGTCTGCGGCACGGTGCGCTCCTTTTGTAGGGGTCGCTGGTTCTGACGCCGATGGTGCTACAAACTCATCGGTGGGCTATGCGTTCGGGACGATCGAGGAGCTGGGCGACGGCGTCTTCCGCAAAGTGCGGCAGGAGCTCGGCATCAGGGCGTTCGGGGCGAACGTACTCGTGATCCCGCCCGGCGTCGAGGCGCGGCCGCACTTCCACCAGGAGCAGGACGAGCTCTACTTCGTCCACTCGGGCCGGGCCCGGTTCAAGCTACCCGGTGAGTCACGCGAGCTCGGGCCCGGCGGGCTCTGCCACGTCGAGTCGACGACGCCGAGGCAGGTGGTCAGTATCGGCGACGAAGACCTCGTGATGCTCGTGGTCGGCGCAAAGGACGGTTACATCGGCCGCGACGGCGGGCCGGCCGATCCGGAGCAGCTCGGCTAGCGCGCGTCCTCGCGATACCTCGCCGCCCAGTCGTCGCCCCCGCCGCCGGGCGGCGCGAGCGTGAGCGGGCGAACCGAGACGCCCGGCGGCAGCTCGAGCGACAGGAACTCGAGTACTCGCACCGTCGCGGCGGTCGGGTCAGCGACGAGCTCCTCGTACCCGAGCTCGAACGGTTCGAGGCGCTCGCTCGCGAACCAGCGCTCCCACTGCCGATCGAGGTCTTCGATCTCGCGCAACAGCGTGTCGACGACGTCGAAGCGGTAGCTCGGAGCCTCCCGCGGCGGCGGATCCCAGTGGTGCCAGTGGCCGGTCTGCACCGCCTTCGCAAACGAGACCGCCTGGGCGACGCGATCGCGCCTGCGCAGCCAGATGAAGCTCGGTCGCGGAAA
>DATDFL010000195.1:0-10673 GCA_036522595.1 Gaiellaceae bacterium | reverse complement strand
GCGCGTGCCGCTTGTCGGTGCGCCCCATGAAGTTGTCGTTCGCGGTCACCACGCACGGCGCGATGAAAACGTCCTCCTCGAGCAGCGAGTACGCGGTGACGTATGCGTCCGCCTGGATCTTCGTCCGCGCGCCGACCTGAGTGTCGTTCTCGACCAGCGAGCCGCGGCCCACGACGACGTCGTCTCCGATCGTGCAGCGCTCGCGGACGCAGGCCTGGTCGCCGACGATCACACGCTCCCCGATCGTCGTCCCGGCGAAGACGATCGCACCGGTGGAGACGACGGTCCCGGGGCCGAGCACGAGCGGCGGCAGCTCCTCGGCGGCTGCGGTCGAGCGCGGCGAGAGCACGGGCTGCTTGCCGACGACCGCGTAGTCGAGGATCCGGCAGCCCTCGCCGACCACCGTCCCGGGCAGGACGACCGCGGTGTCGGCGATCTCGGTCAAGCGGGAGCGCCGACGAGCGAAGCCTGCAGCTGCTCGAGCGCCTGCACGACCGCGAGGCCGTCGTGCGCCGCCCTCAGGGGATCGCCCTCGCCGGCCACGAGATCGAGAAAATGCCTGCACTCCAGGCGCAGCGGCTCGTCGTTCGGGATCTTCGGGCTGAAGATGTCGCCTGTGCGCGTCTGCCACTCGCCCCAGGTCTCCGAAGGCTGCCACGGGCCCTTTTCGTAGATCGTGACCTTGCGCTCGAGCTCCATGTCGTCGAAGACGACCATCTTCTCGCGGCCGACCACGGTGATCTTCCGCATCTTGTGCGGGTCGAGCCACGAGAGGTGCATGTGCGCGATCTTCCCGGAGGGGAAGCGCAGGTAGCAGAAGACGATGTCCTCCACGCCTTCGGTGAGAAACGCGTTGCCGTGGGCCCAGACCTCGGAGGGCTCCTCGTCGAGCAGATAGAGGATGACGCTGAGGTCGTGAACGCCCAGCGAGAGCAGCGCGTTCTCGTGCTTCCGGATCACTCCGAGGTTCTGGCGGTTCGAGTAGACGCAGAGCACGTCGCCGAGCTCGCCCGCGCCGATCAGGGTCTTGAGCGTCGTGACCGCCGGGTGGTAGAGCAGCAGATGCCCGGGCATGAGGACGAGGCCGCTCTGCTCGGCGAGCTCGCAGAGCTCTTCCATCTCCTGCGCCCGCATAGCCGGCGGCTTCTCGACGAAGACGTGCTTGCCGGCTTCCAGCGCGAGCTTCGCGAGCTCGTAATGCGTCGGGACCGGTGTGGCGATCACGACCGCCTCGAGCTCCCGATCTGCCAGCAGCTCTTCGAAGTCGCCCGTGACCCGAGCACGTGGGTACCGCGTCGCGAACTCGCTTCGGCGCGCTTCGTCCGCATCGCAGAGCCAGGTGAGATCACCGAGCTCGTCGAAGTTGCGAGCGAGGTTCTTGCCCCAGGCGCCCAGGCCGGCCTGGCCGAGCTTGGTCATAGCTTCCAGACTTTCTCGTTCGCGCGGCCGTTCCTGCCGGTTGCGTTGCGGAAGTCGATGACCAGCGGCGCCTGCTCGACGACCCGGTCGTAGTCGATCGACGAGTGGGCGGTCACGATCGCCACGCAGTCGTACTCGGCGGGCTCGAGCGCGACCGACTTCAACTCTCTTTCCGGCAGCTCCGGGACATGCGGGTCGTGGTACGAGACGTCTGCGCCTCCGGTGCGGAGCAGCTCGATCAGCTTCAGCGCCGGCGACTCCCGCGTGTCGCGAACGTCGGCCTTGTAGCTGACGCCGAGCAGCAAGATCTTCGAGCCCTTGAGCGAGAGCTCGCGCCCGTGGTTCAGCGCCTGCGAGATCAGCGAGCGGCAGAAGTACGGCATGTTCGCGTTGACCTTGCCGGCCAGCTCGATGAACTCGGTGTAGAAGTCGTACTGGCGCGCCTTCCACGAGAGGTAGAACGGGTCGACCGGCAGGCAGTGCCCGCCGAGGCCGGGGCCGGGGTCGAAGCGCATGAAGCCGAACGGCTTCGTCGCCGCCGCGTCGACGACCTCCCAGATGTCGAGCCCCATCCGGTCGCAGAGCTGCGCGAGCTCGTTGACGAGCGCGATGTTGACCGAGCGGAAGATGTTCTCCAGCAGCTTCGTCAGCTCCGCGGCCTCGGGCGAGGAGACCGGCAGGACGGTCTCGAGCGCCGTCTCGTAGAGCTCGACCGCGCGCTTGGTGCAAGTCTCGGTCAGGCCGCCGACGATCTTCGGGGTGCTCGTCGTCGTCCAGTCCTCGCGGCCAGGGTCGACGCGCTCGGGCGAGAAGGCGAGGTGGAAGTCCTCGCCGGCTTTGAGCCCGCTCTCCTCCAGGATCGGCTTGAGGCTCTCGCGCGTCGTCCCCGGGTAGGTCGTCGATTCGAGGATGACGAGGTGGCCCTGCTTCAGGCGCTTCGCGATGTCCCTCGTCGCGTCGAGGACGATCGAGAGGTCCGGCTCGCGCTGGGCCGACAGGGGCGTGGGCAGCGCGATCAGGATCGCGTCGGCCTCGCGCAGCTCGTCGTAGTCGAGCGTGGCCTTCAGGCGGCCGTCGTCGACGAGCGCCTTGACGCGCTCGGAAGGCACGTCCTCGACGTAGCTCTCGCCGCGGTTGAGCTGGTCGACCCGGCCGGGCTGCACGTCGACGAGGACGATCGAGTGGCCGGCTGCACCGAATGTGTCGGCGAGCGGCACGCCGACGTAGCCCGCGCCGATGATGGCGATGGTCTGGCTCATGCGCGGCCAAGCCTAACCAGCGCCTCCGCGATCCTCGCCGCTGCGTGGCCGTCGCCGTAGAGCTGCGGTGGGTTTTCGGGCATGTGCGCCTGCGCGACCGCCTGGACGAGCCGGCCGGGGTCGTCGTCCACGAGCGTGTTCGCGCCGGTCTCGACGGTGTCGACCCACTCGGTGGACGGCCGCAGCGTGACGCAGGGCACGCCGTGCCAGTACGCCTCCTTCTGGAGCCCGCCAGAGTCGGTGAGGATCACCCGCGCCTGCGTTGCGAGCGCCGTCAGCTCCAGGTAGCCGACCGGCGGCAGCGGCAGAACGTTCGGCCCGAGCTCGAGGCCCTCCAGGTCGAGCGCCGCGCGCGTGCGCGGGTGCAGCGGGAAGACGACGGGCTCCTCGAGCCGGTTGATGCCCCCGACGATCCGGCCGAGCCGCGGCTGCCTCGCGTTCGCCTCGCGGTGGAGGGTGAGCAGGAGGTAGCGCCCCGGCATCAGGCCGAGCGCTTCGAGTGGCTGTGCGCGCTGGAGCGCGATCGGCGTCAGGCGCAGGCTCGCGTCGGCCATCACGTCGCCGACGACCTCAGCGTTGCCCTCGACGCCCTCGGCGGCGAGCGTCTCGCGCGACCGCTCGTCCGGGCAGAGGAGCAGAGCGGCCAGCTTGTCGGTCTCGATCCGGTTGCGCTCCTCGGGCATCGAGAGGTCGCCGCTGCGGAGGCCCGCTTCGACGTGCGCGAGCGGCAGCTCGAGCCTCGCCGCCGCGAGGGCCCCGGCCAGCGTCGAGTTCGTGTCGCCATAGACGAGGACCCAGTCGGGCTGCTCCTCAGCGAGGCAGGCCTCGATCTGCGGCTGCATCACCTCGGGGTCCGCCGTGCGCAGATCGAGCCGGTAGCGCGGCTCGGGAAGGCCGAGCTCCTCGAAGAAGACCTGCGAGAGCTCGCGGTCGTAGTGCTGTCCTGTGTGGATCACGACCTCGTCGAGACCGGCCTCCCGGAGTGCGATCGAGGTCGGCGCAGCCTTGATGAACTGGGGCCGATTCCCGACGATCGAGGCGATCTTCACCGGGGCTACACTACGCAGCGCTTCGGGCCGTTAGCTCAGCTGGTAGAGCAGGGGACTCTTAATCCCAAGGTCGAAGGTTCGAATCCTTCACGGCCCACCTCGCTTCCCTGGCCGGCGCTCCGCAGGCCGGCGGAGCCGGCCTCCGAAGCGCGCCAGGAAACCGAGGTCGACCCAGATCTATGTTCTGCGGGTGGCCGAGTTCGAGGCGCCGCGCGATCTCACCCACAACCGTGGGTTGATCGAGAATCCCGACGCATTCGCTCCCGCACAAGGCCTCGCCGAGCTCTAGCCGTGCGGGAACAGCCGAGCCTGGGCTGCCTGGTAGTCGGCGGCCTTGCGGTCGATGTGCGCGGCCGGATGCTGGGCCGTCAGGCTCAGCAGGTCCGCGTTGCCGGCGATGGGAAGCCACTCGTACTCCCGGAACCGCAGCTTTGTGCCGCCGTCGGTGCCGTGCGTGTCGAGCTCGACCGGCTGGTAGCTGCCCGGATCGACGTAGTAGACCGTGTGGCCGTCGTCCGAGCTGATCTCGATCGTGTCCCGCCCGTCGATCGTCTTGTGCCCGACGACGCGGGCGCCGCCCGACTTCAGCAGCTCGAGGACCTGGTCGCGGAACGCCGGCGACCAGGGGTCGGGGCTCTGGCTCGGGCTTGCCTTCCGAGCGCGCTTCTGGATCGGCATGAGGACGAGCTTGGCGTCGTCGAGGCTGCCGCCCTGCTTGCTGAGCTTGAACCCGATGCCGAGCTTCCCGGCGCGAAACGCTTTGGCCTGCGCGGCGCTGATCACCAGCGTCAGTGCGCTCTTCCTTGCCGGGCCGACGCGAAGAAGGACAGTCCCCGGCCTCGGTCCGGGTAGGAGGTGGGGACGGTTGAGCTCCTCGGGCGATTCCCCGGAGGTCCGAGGGCCGACGTAGATCGTGTTCGAGGCCGAGTCGTAGACCTGCTCGCCGTGCGCATCGCTCGCGCTCTCGACCTTGCCGCCATATGGCCCGATCGCGATCGTCCGGCGCCCGTACGGCGCGCTCTCCGCTTGCCAGCTCTCGTCGCTCCAGCTGATCGTGCTGCCGTCTCCGTTGTCCTGAAAGCCGAGCATCCGCACGTGCAGGATCGTCTCCGGCTTCTGCGCCAGCGCTGCCATCGAACGGCGGACAACCGACTCTGCGGATGCGGGCCGCACCACGGAGGACCCGTGGTCGAATACGCTCAGAGCGCCCAGCGCGACCGCCCCGGCAGCGGCGCAAGCGAGCGACACGCGGATCGCGAGGCGGCGCCTGCGGCGCGCGGCAAGGTCAGCCCGGGCCGCCGCAGCGAGTTGCTGCTCGTACCGGACCAAGCTCTCAGGGATGGTGGTCATAGGTCCTCCTTTGGAACGCTGAAGGCAAGCCGTCGCAGCGCGCGCGAAACGCGCAACCGGGCGGCCGCGGGGCGAATCGCGAGTCTCGCCGCCACCTGTTCGTACGGCAGGTCGTCCAGGACACGCAGCTCGAGGGCCTCGCGCTCGTGAGCCGGAAGCAGCTCGAGCGCTTCTTTCAGCGCCTGCCGCGGTGAAAGACGCTGCTCGACCGCCGTGTAGCCGTCTTCCGCGGCGAGGTCGAGTGGCAGGCCGAGCCGTTCACGGGCCCGGGTCTCGATCTTGTCCCGCCGAACCGTGTCCGCGAGCACGTTCGCGGCGATTCCGAGCAGCCAGGGCAGGGCGGTCCCGTCCCGTTGATCTTTGAAGCGCGACCGGCTCAACCAGGCCCGGGCAAACGTTTCCGCGGTCAGATCGGCGGCCGCCCACCCGATCCGGCGCGCCAGCCAGGCGTGAATCGTCTTCGCGTGGCGCGCGTACAGCGCCGTGAAGGCGGCCGGATCGTCCCGGGCGGCTCGTAGCAGCGCTTCGTCGCGGCTCACACTGACTTATCGCACAGGCGGCTCTAGATGTATCTGGCCGTGCGGCGACCCGTACGCCTCGAGCAGGTCGAGGAACGGATCGGCGGAGAACGCCTCCGGGCCTCGCACGCCCGTTCCGCTCCAGGTGCCACCGGCGAGCAGCTCCAGCGCGACCACCGGGTTCAGCGCGGTCTGGAGGACGACCGCCTGTGAGGCGTACTCGCGCATCGCCCACTCGTTGTCGACCACGTGGTACAGGTAGGTCGCACGAGGCTCGCCGTCCTTGCCCTTGCCGGTGACGTGCGTGCCTGCGCAAGTCTTGCCGTGCATGCGGTCACCCAGCGTCGCGGGGTCCGGCAGGGCCGCGGCAACCATGTCACGCGGAGCGACCTCGACGCCGCGCACAGAGACGGGCTCCGTCGAATCCAGGCCGAGCTTGTGCAGCGTCTTCAGCACGTCGATGAACTCCTCGCCGAGCCCGTACTTGAAGGTGACCCGTCGGCAGTCGATCTCCCGCGGCACGAGAACCACCTCCTCGTGCTCGACGTTCACGCATTCGATCGGGCCGATGCCCTCCGGGAAGTCGAAGACCTCGGGCTCCGAGAACGGCTCGGTCGTGTAGAAGCCGCGGTCCCGCTCCCAGATCAGCGGCGGGTTGAGGCACTCCTCGATCGTCGTCCAGATCGAGAACGTTGGCGCGAAGTCGTACCCCTCGACCGCGAGGTCGGCGCCGTCGCGCACCGCGACCTCGTCGATCTCCGAGAAGAGATGATCGCTTGCGTAGCGGGCGAAGACGTCCGAGAGCCCGGGCTCGACGCCGATCCCGACCAGCGCGAAGAGTCCCGCTTCCTGCCAGCGCTCGTCCTCGGCGAACTGCAGGTCGCCGAGCATCACGCCCGGCTTCGAGTACGGCTCGGACGGATGTGGCTCCGACAGGGTCATCGCCATGTCGAGGTACGTGCACCGCGTCTCGAACGCGGCCGCGAAGATCTGCGGGTTGAAGCGCGGGTCGGTCGCGTTCAAGACAACATCTGCATCCCGAGCGAGCGCTGCGACGGACTCCACGTCGGAAGCGTCCACCCGGGCCGCGGCGAACCGCGGGTCGTCAAGCCGGGCGACGAGCGCCTCGGGCCGCGCCGGGTCGAGGTCTGCGAAGACCATCCGCTCGAAGAACGACCGCCGTTGTGCGACGGCGGCCACGGCAGCTCCGACGCCGCCGGTTCCGACCACCAGGATCTTCATCCAGCGGAGTCTAAGAAGCCCCGGAGCGGCGAGCCGCCGCCCCGGGGGATTACCTCATTGGTCTAGTAAGGCGGGGGGCCTTCGTCGACGTACCCGGGGCCCCGGCGGCGTGACCAGTAGCCGGGCCCTGCCCAAGACGACCAGAAGATCATCGAGAGCACTGCGCCCACGATCCCCACGATCAGCAAGATCCAGCCGACCGTGTGGATGTTGACGCCGGAGACGTCGGCATTCACGGCCCACGCGAGGATCGCGCCGGCCGCAATAAGAAGAATGCTGACTCCGAGTCCCATCAAACCTCCTTTTCTGTTCGACGGGTGTACCCGCTTTTGCGACCTTCCAAAACCTGCTTCGTTGCAGGCGTTTCTAACCCCCCACTTCCAGCGGCGCCAAGCCGCGCCGTCGAGTAGTCTCGCGTGCAGTGCGCAGGGGATCGGTCGCCCAGCTCGTCGCCATCGGAATCGTCTGCGGAGGGGTCGCCGCCCTGGTCGCGATCTTCATCCCCTGGCTGCCGGATCCCGCGAGCAGGCAGGCAGGCCGGATCGACTTCGTCTTCTGGTTCGTGACCGTGATCTGCATCGCGATCTTCGCGCTCGTCGCGGCGGTCATCATCTACGCGCTCGTCAAGTTCCGCGCGCAGCCGGGCGAGGACATGGACGGCCCGCCGATCCACGGGCACACCGGGCTTGAGATCGTCTGGACGGCGGTCCCGGCCGCGCTCGTCACTGCAATCTCGATCGTCAGCGCGATCGTGCTCGCCAAGAACGACCACCTTCCAAAGGCCTCGGCGGCCAACCCGAATCCGCTGAAGCCGCTCGTCGTCGACGTGACCGCGCAGCAGTTCGCCTGGAGCTTCCAGTATCCCGACTTCGGCAAGCTCACCTCGGCGACGCTGAAGCTCCCGCTGAAGGCGCCGGTCGAGCTGCGGATCACCTCGCTCGACGTCACCCACTCGTTCTGGGTGCCCGAGTTCGGCCAGAAGCAGGACGCCGTTCCGGGCTCGACGACCAAGCTCGTCATCACCCCGGACAAGAACGGAACTTACCCGGTGATCTGCACCGAGCTCTGCGGCCTCGGCCACGCGGTGATGCGCTCGCGCGCGGAGGTCATGCCCGAGCAGAAGTTCCTCTCGTGGGCGAAGGCCGGGCAGAAGCAGGCGGGTGGGGGCGGCGGCGGCGCGTCCGGCAAGGCCGTGTTCACGAACAACGCCTGCGCCACCTGCCACACGTTCAAGCCCGCCGGCTCGACGGCAAAGATCGGGCCCGACCTCGATAACCTGAAACAGGAGGCGCAGCGCGCCGGCCAGCCGTTGGAGCAGTTCATCCGCAAGTCGATCGTCGATCCGACCGCCTACGTCGAGCCGGGCTATCCGCAAGGCATCATGCCGCAGACCTTCTCGAGCCTCCCCAAGGATCAGCTCGACGCCCTCGTGACCTACCTCCAGCAGGGAGCAAAGTGACCGCCGTCACGCACGACGCCCACGACGTGCACGCGGCGCCGAAGCCACCGCCGACGGGCTGGCGCCGCCTCACCGCGCCTGGCTGGCTGCGCGTCCCGTGGATGACGGCGCTCTTCTTCGGGATCGGCGCCGGGATCACAGTGCTCGTCCGCTGGCTCGAGGGCTGGCACCCGATCTGGGACGGCCAGGTGATGACGACGGTCCAGCTGACTGCCGTGCCGTTCGGCATCCTCGCGGGGATCGGCGGCTTCGACTTCTGGATGCGCTACGCGATCGGCTCGCCGACCGAGCCCGAGGACCACTCGAGCCACGGCGCCCGCAGCTGGCGCGACTACTTCCGGATCAACACCGACCACAAGGTGATCGGGATCCAGTACCTCGTGACGACGATCTTCTTCTTCGTTGCTGCGGGCCTCCTGGCGATGCTGATGCGCGCCGAGCTCGCGCGCCCCGGCATGCAGTTCGTCGACAACCAGACGTTCAACGGCCTCTTCTCGGTGCACGCGGCGCTGATGATCTTCCTGTTCGTCATCCCCGCGTTCGCCGGGATCGGCAACTACGTCATCCCGCTGATGATCGGCGCGCCGGACATGGCGTTTCCGAAGCTGAACGCGCTCTCGTTCTGGCTGCTCCCGATCGCCGGGTTCATGATGCTCGGGAGCTTCCTCGCCCCCGGCGGCGCCTTCGCATCGGGCTGGACGGGCTACGCCCCGCTCGCCTCGAACCACCAGCCGATCGGCGCGGTCTTCTTCAACATGGGCGTCCAGTGGGCCGGCGCGAGCTCGATCATGACCGCGCTCAACTTCCTGGTCACGATCATCACCATGCGCGCTCCCGGCATGAGCTTCTGGCGCATGCCGCTACTGGTCTGGGCGAACTTCACGACGTCGCTGCTGGTCGTGATCGCGACGCCGTTCATCGCGGGCTCGCAGTTCTTCGTGATGTTCGACCACGTGATGCACACGCACTTCTTCGACTTCCAGAACGGCGGCTACCCGCTGGGCTACCAGCACATCTTCTGGTTCTACTCGCACCCGGCGGTCTACATCATGATGCTGCCCGGCTTCGGGATCGCCTCGGAGGTGATCTCCGTCATGGCGAGGAAACCGATCTTCGGCTACCGCCTGATGGCGTTATCCCTCTTGGCGATCCTCGTGCTGGGCTTCTCGGTGTGGGCGCACCACATGTTCGTCGCCGGCATGGCGCCGTGGCTGCGCGTCCCGATGATGGTGACGTCGATGGTGATCGCGGTGCCGACCGGCATCAAGGTCTTCTCCTGGTTAGCCACGTTATGGGAGGGACGGATCCACTTCCACACGCCGATGCTGTTCGCGCTCGGCTTCGTCTCCATGTTCGTGATCGGCGGGCTTTCCGGCATCTACCTCGCCGCGGTGCCGATCGACATCCACACCTCCGACACGTACTTCGTTGTCGCGCACATCCACTACGTGCTCTTCGGCGGGTCGCTGTTCACGATCTTCGCCGGCATCTACTTCTGGTTCCCGAAGATGACCGGCCGGATGTACGACGAGCGGCTCGGGAAGCTGCACTTCTGGCTGACGTTCGTCGGCTTCAACCTGACGTTCTTCCCGATGCACTGGCTCGGGATCCAGGGGATGCCGCGCCGCGTCGCCGACTACGTGCCGCGGTTCGCCGACCTGAACATGTTCATCTCGATCGCCTCGTTCGGGCTGGGCGCGTCGACCATCGTCTTCGTCTACAACATGGTGCACAGCTGGCGGTTCGGGCCTGCGGCGGAGGGCAACCCGTGGCGGTCGCTGACGCTGGAATGGCAGGTCACCTCGCCGCCGCCGATCTTCAACTTCGACGAGATTCCGCAGGTGGTCGGCAACCCGTACGAGTACGGCGTGCCCGGCGCTCGCCACGCGGTCTTCAACGGCGACCGCGAGGTGGAGCTCGAGCAGGTGCCGGTGAGATGAAGCACGTCCTCGTGATCGCGAACGAGACCGTCGCCGGGCAGAGCCTGATCGAGGCGCTCGGGCGGCGGAAGGACGGGGGGCTGCTGGTGACAGTGATCTGCCCCGTCAACCAGCCGCGTGAGGGCTACGTGGTCTACGAGGACACGCGCCGCGCCTCGGCCGGCCGCCGCCTCGACAAGACCCTCGAGACGCTTCGCGAGGAAGGCATCAAGGCT
The DNA here is from genome assembly GCA_036522595.1 of Gaiellaceae bacterium. Classification (GTDB taxonomy): domain Bacteria; phylum Actinomycetota; class Thermoleophilia; order Gaiellales; family Gaiellaceae; genus AC-32. The sequence continues at coordinate 222 of DATDFL010000195.1, read as the reverse complement.
TCCGGGTTCGTCGTCGACGCCGACCCGGTCGCGGCCGTTCGCGATGCCCTCGCCCAGCTCGAGCCGCGTCCTGACGAGATCGTCGTCTCGACGCATCCGCGCCAGCGCTCCGGCTGGTTGCGCCGCGACGTCGTCGAGCGGATCCGCCGCGCGGCGGGCGGGATTCCGGTCGAGCACGTGGTCGTCGACCTGGAGAAAGAGGCGAGCGCCGAGGCGAACGTT
>DATDFL010000194.1:0-14270 GCA_036522595.1 Gaiellaceae bacterium | reverse complement strand
ACGGGTCCTGGAAGACCATTTGCATCTCCCGGCGGAGCGGGCGCAGGGCGCGCGGTCCGAGCGTGCCGATCGAGCGGCCCTGGAAGACGATGTCGCCCTCGGTGGGCTGGAGCAGCCGGACGACGCAGCGGCCGAGTGTCGACTTGCCGCAGCCCGACTCGCCCACCAGGCCGACTGTCTCGCCCGGTGCCACGGAGAGCGTGACGTCGTCGACGGCGTGGACGCGCTCGACCTCGCGCTGCAGGACGCCCTTCCGGATCGGGAAGTACTTCTTGAGGCTGCGCACCTCGAGCAGTGTGTCGTTCGAGCTGAGGTTCTCGGCGCTGCTCACGCGACGGCCTCTCCGATGATCGTGCGGTCGCGCAGGTTGCGCTTGTCCTCCACCGAGAGCCAGCAGCGATCGAGGTGGCCGCGTTCCTCAACGCGCTGCTCGAGGCCAGGCTCCTCCTGGCACTTCTCGAATGCGTGCGGGCAGCGCGGCCGAAACTTGCAGCCCTGCGGCAGGTTGATCAACGAGGGCGGCATCCCGCTGATCGAGTGCAGCTTCTCCGGCTTCGGGCGGTCGAGGCGCGGAATCGAGCCGAGCAGCCCCCACGTGTACGGGTGCTGCGGGTCGTAGAAGATGTCGCGCTTCGAGCCGCGCTCGACGACGCGGCCCGCGTACATGACGACGACCTCGTCGGCGACGTCCGCGACGACGCCCAGGTCATGCGTGATCATGATCACGGCGGAATCGAAGTCGTCCTTGAGCCGGTCGATCAGCTCGAGGATCTGCGCCTGGATGGTCACGTCGAGCGCGGTAGTCGGCTCGTCCGCGATCAGGATGTCCGGGTTGCAGGAGAGCGCCATTGCGATCATGGCGCGCTGGCGCATGCCTCCCGAGAACTGGTGCGGGTAGTCGTCCACGCGCTGGTCCGCGTTCGGGATGCCGACCTGGCGGAGAAGCTCGATCGCGCGCCGGCGCGCGTTTGCCTTCGAGATGTCCTCGTGCGTGACGATCGCCTCGATGATCTGATCGCCCACCTTGTAGACGGGGTTCAGCGACGTCATCGGGTCCTGGAAGATCATCGCGATCTCGTTCCCGCGCACGTCGCGCAGGCGGGACTCCGGCAGGGCGAGCAGGTTCTGGCCCTTGTAGACGACCTCGCCCTCGAAGGTCGTGTTCTTGTCGCGCGTCAGGCCGAGGATCGTCATCGCGGTGACGCTCTTGCCCGACCCGGACTCGCCGACGATCCCGAAGACGCTGCCGCGGTCGAGCTCGAAGTCGACGCCGTCCACCGCGCGGACGATGCCGTCCTCCGTCGTGAAGCGGACCTTCAGGCCCTTCACCTCGAGCAATCTCTCAGCCATGTCTTAGGTCGGTCTGATCCTTGGGTCGAGGAACGCGTACAGGAAGTCCACTAATGCACTGAATACGACGATGAAAAACGATCCATAGAGCGTGACGCCCATTATGGGTGGCAGGTCGAGGTTGCCGACGGATTGAGCGGCATACCAGCCGACGCCCTTCAGGTCGAAAACGGTCTCGGTGAGGATCGCGCCGCCGCCGAGAACGGCAGCGAAATCGAGCCCGAAGAGGCTGACGATGGGGATCAGGGAGTTCCGGAGGACGTGCCGCATCAGGACGTGCCTGGGCGGCAGGCCCTTGGCCTTCGCGGTGCGGACGTAGTCCTCGTTCATCGCGTCGAGCATGTTCGACCGCAGGACGCGCCCGTAGAAGCCGATGAAGAGCACGGAGAGGCAGAACCATGGCAGCAGCAGGTGGTAGGCCCACTGCACCGGGTCGGCGGTGAGCGGCACGTACTCGCCGTCGGGGAAGATCGGGGTCTTCGGCTTCTCGGCCAGGAAGTAGCGCAGCACCACCGCGAGCCACGCGACCGGCATCGAGACGCCGATCAGCGCGAAGGTCGTGATTAAGCGGTCGGACCACCTGCCCGCCGTCACGGCCGAGAAGAAGCCGACCAGCACGCCGAACAGCAGCCAGATGATCCCGGCTCCGATGCAGAGCGACATCGTCGCCGGGATGCCGCGCTCGATCTCGTGGATCACGTTCTGGCGCGTCTCGAAGGACGTGAGGATGTCGTACTCGCCGCGCTTGCCGATCAGGCCGTTGCCGGCCTTCTGCATCATCTTCACGTACTGGACGTAGAAGGGCCGATCGAAGCCCCACTTCTTGCGGATGTTGACGATGTTCTGCGGCAGCGGGTTCTTGCCGGCCATCCGCTCCGCCGGGTCGCCGCCCGGAACGAGGATGAAGACGACGTAGACGAGCAGGCTGACGCCGAAGAGGACGGCGAGCATCCCGACGAACCGGCGGATCACGAAGGCGGTCAATGCTCGACCCTCACCTTCGCGCGCGGGTCGAGCGCGTCACGCAGGCCGTCTCCGAAGATGTTCATCGAGAGCACGGTCAGCACGACCGCGAGGCCGGGGATGATCGCCAGCCACGGAGCGGTGTGGATCTGGTCCTGGCCGCTCGCGATCAGGTTGCCCCACGACGGGTTCGGCGGCTGGACACCGGCGCCGAGGTACGACAGGCCGGCCTCGGTGAGGATGTTGTTCGCGATGATCAGCGTGAAGAAGACGAGCGCCGTCGACGCGACGTTCGGGAGCAGGTCGGAGACCATGATCCGGAGCGGCTTCGCGCCCTGGCCGACCGCGGCTTCGATGAACTCCTTCTCGCGCAGCGACAGGATCTGACCGCGCAGCGGCCGCCCGATGTAGGGGATCAGCACGTACGAGATGACAAGCAGCGGGATCCAGAGGCTGCCCGGCTTGATGTTGATTCCGAAGTGATGAAAACCGTTGATTTGCAGGGCGCTTCCGATCGCAATCGCGAGCAGCAGCACCGGAAACGCCCAGACCAGGTCGAAGAAGCGCGTGATGATCCAGTCGACCCAGCCGCCGAAGTACCCGGCAATGAGCGCGAGGAAGACGGCGATGAAGGTGCAGATCAGCGCCGAGCCGATGCCGATCTTCAGCGAGTTGAGCCCGCCGTAGAGCAGCCGCACGGCAACATCGCGCCCGAGCGCATCGGAGCCGAGCACGAACTTCCCGCCCGCGTGCCACCAGGTCGGTCCGAGGACCTTGACGCCGTGAATGACGAACTGGTTCGTCTTCGGGTCGTAGACGGCGCCGCCGCCGATGACCTGCCGGTCCTTGCCGCTGACGCGCACGTGCTCGGTCGCGTGGATCTCGTTCGGCCCGGTGTGCGCGATGTGGTGCGCATACACCGGGGCGAGCGCGCAGCAGGCGAGAATCACCACGAAGACGAAGAGCGAGAAGAGCGCGACGTAGTTCCGCCGCAGGCGTCGCCAGGCCAGGTAGGTCGGGCTGCGCCCGACGATCGGCACCTCATGCTCTTCGGCGGCGAGAAGGGCGGCGCTGTCGAGCGTGAAATCGGTGGCGGGCTCGGCCATTCCTCCCTGCGGCGAGTGTAGTCAGTGAGGGCGCCCGGAGGCGCCCTCACTGGGTTTCCGTTGAGCTACGTCCCTACTTCCGGCACAGCCGCGCGAGATCGATGCCGTAGAGCCGCTGGATGTGGATGCACCCGATCTGCTTCGAGAAGAACTCGGGGAAGACCCGGTTCGACCACGGGGCCCACGGGGCCTGCTGCATGATCTGCTTCTCCACGGTCGCCCACCTCGCGTTGACGGCGGGCGTGAGGAGCGGCTGCTTCTTCAGCTGCTCGATCTGCTTGTCGGTCTTTGCGTTCTTGTACCAGGCGTAGTTGTTGTTGTCCTGGTCGGTGATGCGGTTGCCGTTGAGCAGCACGTCGAACCAGTCGAGCGGGTGCGGATAGTCCTCCAGCCACCTCGCCCAGCCGGTCTGCGCGTGCGTGTTGACGTTGCCGATCGTCGTGTAGTACGTCGCCCGCGGCAGGATCGTCAGCGACGCGTTCAGCCCGATCTGGTTGAGGATGTTCGTGTAGTACGTCGCGGCTGTCACCGCGTCCGACACGTTCCTCGTCCAGACCTTGACCGTCGCGCCGTTGGCACCCGCCTGGTTGATCAGCTGCTTCGCCTTGGTGAGGTTGCGCGGGTACAGGCTCAGCTTCTTGTACGACGGGTAGGTCGGCGGCAGCACGTTCTGGGTCGCCTTGCCGAGACCGCCCCACACGAGCGTCTGCAGCGCCTTGCGGTCGATCGCCATGTTCACCGCCTGGCGCACCTTCAGCTTGTTGAACGGCGACTCCCGGATGTTCATCCAGAAGTAGTAGGTGTTCGCTGTGTCACGAAGGACCAGATGGCCCTTGCTCTTCGCGTCCGCGATCCGGTCGGGCGGGATCGCGGCGTTCGAGTAGTCGGCCTGGCCGCTCGTCACCCTCTGGGTTGCCGCGTCGGCGTCGCCGATCAGGCTGACCTCGACCCGGTTCGGAGTGCCGCGCGGGATGTACCTCGTCTTCTTGAAGTACTTGTTCCGCACCATCACGAAGCTCCGGTTCGGGTCGTAGCTCAGGAACTTGTACGGCCCCGTTCCCGGGATCGACCCGTTCTGGATCTCCGGCCCGGTGCTGCCCGGGACCGGCGCCGCGAAGATGAGCGCGAGGATCGTGAGGAAGTCGCCGCGCGGCGTGACGAGCTTGATCGTGATCGTGCGCTTCTTGTTGTTGACGATGATCCCGGAGATGTTCCCGCCGGGAGTCGGGTGCGCGGCGTACGCCTTCGCTCCCGCGATGTCGGTGTAGAAGCCGACGCCCTGTCCCTGCGCGAGGAACCCACGCTTGATGGCCCACTTGAAGTCGCTCGCCTTCAGGGCCTTGCCGTTCGAGTACCTCAGGCCCTTGCGGAGCTTGAACTTGTAGACCTTGCCGTTCCTCGAGACCGTCGGCAGCGACGCGGCCAGGCCCGGCACGAGCTTGTAGCCCGCCGGCCCGTCAACGTGCTTGTAGGTCAGGAGCGTCTCGTAGACGTTCCACATCGCCCACCAGCTCTGACCGGTGTAGGCCTGCTGCGGATCGAGGTAGTCGATCGTGTCGATCACCGCGCGCAGCGTGCCGATCGGCTTCGTGGCTGCCGTTTGGTGCTTCGTTCCCGCGGCGCCGTACGCCGCGATCATCATGGAGAACCCGGCCGCCATGGCGAGAACGCCAAGCAGCCACGTCCACCGTCGCTTCCCAGTCATCGCACCTCCCTCATTGAGCCCGGTTTTTTGCTGGGGCCAATCTTCGCAAAGTGGAGCCTAGTTGCATAGACGCACAAACCTGACCTGGTGTTGGCCGCGGGCGTTTTCGAGCGGCTCCTCGATGACGCGCCCGGTTCCCTCCCGCTGGGTGGCGTGGAGAATGCGGCCCTCACCGAGCCAGAACGCGATGTGGTGCGCTTCGCCGGGCGGGCCGAAGCAGACGAGATCGCCCTCGCGGAGCTCGGACTCGTCGATCGGCTCCGCCGCGGCTTCCTGCTGGTGTGCGTCCCTGGGGACGAGCCGGCCCAGGCGGCGGTGGGCCATGTGGACGAGGCCGGAGCAGTCGATGCCGCGCTCGCTCATCCCGCCCCACTCGTAGGGCGCCCCGAGGTAGGCGCGAGCCTCTTCGACCGGGTCGCCTTCAGGCCGCTCCGGCAGCCAGGGCTTCCCCCGGGTACGGCCCAGCTGGTCGGTGCGGATCCACCCCGGGTAGTCGTACGCGGTGCGGACCCGCGTCCAGTCGCCGTTTTGCTCCTCGACGGCCAGCGGCTCACCGTGCAAGGCCTGCGTGACCTGCTCTGTGTCGTCGTCCGGTTCGGCCCTGATCGCCGCGACGGCGGCGCGGCACTCGGCTACTGGAGCCGGATCCTCGGGTCGAGCCACGCGTAGACGACGTCCACGAGCGTCGAGAAGAGGACGATGAAGAACGCCCCGAAGAGCGTGACGCCCATCAGCGGCGGCAGGTCGAGGCTCCCGATCGCGGTGCGCGCGTAGAAGCCCACTCCGTGCAGGTCGTAGACGGTCTCGGTGAGGATCGCCCCGCCGCCGAGCACCGCCGCGAAATCGAGCCCGAACAGCGTCACGATCGGGATCAGCGAGTTCCGCAGGATGTGCTTGACGAGCACCCGCCGCGCGCTGAGCCCTTTCGCCCGGGCCGTCCTGACGAAGTCGTCGTTGATGGAGTCGAGGATGTTCGAGCGGAGCACGCGCCCGTAGAAGCCGATCGAGAGCACCGCGAGCGTGAACCACGGCAGGATCAGGTGGAAGAACCACTGCGCGGGGTTGCTGGTGAGCGGCACGTAGCCGCCGTCCGGGAAGATGCTGTTCTTCTCGGCGAGCAGGTAGCGCAGGATGATCCCGAGCCAGAACACCGGCAGCGAGACGCCGATCAGTGCGAGCACCGTGATTAACCGGTCTGATAATCGACCCGCCGTGACGGCCGAGATCACCCCCACGAGAATCCCGAAGAAGAGCCAGATGATCGCGGCGCCGATCGAGAGCGAGAACGTCACCGGGATGCCCTGCCAGATCTGGCTCGTCACGCTGAGCTGATCCGTGTACGAGACGAGCTTCCCCGTGAAGAGCTGCTCCATCATCTTGTACCACTGCACGTAGAAGGGCTGGTCGAGCCCGAGCTTGTCGCGGATCGCGACAATGTTCGCCTGGGTCGCGGTGCGGCCAGCGATCCGCTGCGCGGGGTCGCCGCCCGGGATCTTCACGAAGACGAGGTAGACGATGAAGCTGACGACCGCCAGCACCATCACCATGCCTGCCACGCGCCGGATGAGGAAGGCAATCATTAGTGCTCGATCCTCACCTTCGCGCGCGGGTCGAGCGCGTCACGCAGCGCGTCGCCGAACGCGTTGAGCGAGAGCACCGCCAGCGCGATCGCGATTCCCGGCGCGACGCTGAGCCACGGTGCGGTCACGATCGTGTTCTCCCCCGCTGAGATCAGCGTTCCCCACGACGGATTCGGCGGCTGGACGCCGGCGCCCAGGAATGAGAGGGCGGCCTCGGTCAGGATCGTGTTCGCCACGATCAGCGTGAAGAGCACGAGCACGGTCGAGGCGATGTTCGGGAGCAGCTCGGAGAACATGATCCGGAGCGGGCTGGCGCCCTGCGAGATCGCGGCGTCGACGAACTCGGTCTGACGCAGCGACAGGATCTGGCCGCGGAGCGGACGCGCGAGATACGGGATGTAGACGTAGGAGATGACGAAGGTGGGGATCCACAGGCTCGAGCCGGAGAGGTTGATTCCCCAGTGGTGGAAGCCGTTGATGGCGAGCGCGGTGCCGAGCGCGATCCCGAGCAGGATCACGGGGAACGCCCAGATCAGGTCGAAGAAGCGCGTGATGAACCAGTCGGTGACACCGCCGTAGTAGCCGGCCAGCAGCGCGAGGATGATCGCCGCGGCCGCGCAGATCACCGCCGAAACCACGCCGACCTGGAGGGAGTTCTCGCCGCCGTAGAGGATGCGCGTCGCGATGTCTCGGCCGAGCGAGTCGGCCCCGAGGACGTAGCGCCCGTGTGCGTGCCACCACTGCGGCCCGATGGGGACGCCGCCCGGTTTGACCGTGAGCTCGCCGTTCTTCCCGACCGTGACGCCGCCCGAGGAGACGACGTCGACCGTTTTGCCGTTGACGGTGATCTTGCCGCCGACGTTCGTGTCGTTGACGCCCTGGTGCGAGACATGCGCCGAGTAGACCGGCGCCAGCAGGCAGCAGACGACGACCAGGACGAAGACGACCAGGAAGCCAAGCCCGATCCAGTTCCGCCGCAGCCGCCGCCAGGCGAGGAACCACGGGCTCTTGCCCTCGATTCCCCGGCCGCTTTCCTCCGCCGCGAGCTCCGCCGCGGTGTCGAGAGTGAACTCGGCTCCGGTGTCGCTGGTCGCCACGTCGCCCTTGCCTCTTGCCCCTTCCTGGGAGCGTTTAGTCGGGCGGCCCGGCCCTGCCGGGCCGCCCGAAAGCCTAGTCGACTACTTCAGGCAGAACTGCGAGAAGTCGGCCTGGAAGTTCGTGTCGACGTTGCACTTCACATCCATCCGGCTGCTGAAGAAGTCCGTCAGCAGGCCGTTGAGATACGGAACCTCACTGGCGTACTTGACCATCAGGTCGTGGTCCAGCTTCGCCCAGGCGTCGTTGGTCTCCTGCGAGGTTGCCTCGGCGGGCGGCAGCGACGACAGGCGGTCGATCTCCTTGTTCACGGCTGGGATGTCGACGTTCGAGTTGTTGTTGTTGTGCGTCTGCGTGATGTTCTCGCCGTTCTGCAGGATCCCGAACCAGTCCGTCGGGTACGGGTAGTCCTGGAACCAGTCCGTGAACCCGATCTGCGCCTTCGTCGCCTGGTTGCCGACCACCGTGAAGTACGGCCCGCTGCCCAGCTCGCGGATGCCGGCGTTCCAGCCGATCGACTTCAGGACGCCCTGCAGGTATTCGCCGGTCGCCTTGTCGACCTCGTCGTCGCCGATCGTGAAGACGGTCACCTTCATGCCCTTGGTGCCCGACTGCTGTACGAGCTGCTTCGCCTTGGCGAGGTCGTGCGTGTAGGTCGTGATCTTCTTGTACTGCGGATAGGTCGGAGGCAGGAAGTTCTGCGTCGTCCGGCCGAGCCCGCCGCGGAGCTTCACGAGCTGGTCGCGGTCGATCGCGTAGTTGACCGCCTGCCGCGCCGCCAGCTTGTCGAAGGGCGGCGTCCTCTGGTTCATGAAGAAGTAGTACGTCGATGGGGTCGTGTAGAAGTGGACCCGTTCGCCGTACTTCTTCTGGATCTGCGCAATCCGGTCGGTCGGGAGCAGGTTCTCGTCGTAGTCCGAGGCGCCGGAGATCACCTGCTGGGCCGAGGCGGACTCGTCGGTCATGATCTTGCCGACGACCTCGTCGGGATTGCCCTGCGGGACCGTCGGGAGCGAGCCCTTCTTGTAGTGCGGGTTGCGCTTGATCAGGAAGGACTTGTGCGGCTGGTAGCTCACCATGTAGTACGGCCCCGTCCCAGGCGGAGGCGGGTTGGTGAGCGGCTTGGCGGGCGTGCCCGCCGGGACCGGCGCCGAGAACGGCAGCGACATCACGTACTTGAAGTCCGACTGCGGCTTCTTCAGCTTGATCTCGACCGTGCCCGCGGCGTCGTCGGCCACGATGCCGGAGATCGACTTGCAGGTGGTCGGATTCTTCTCGCAGCCGTCGGCCCCGACGATGTTCGAATAGAAGCCGATGCCCGGCGAGTTCATGTTGAAGTCGCGGACGATCGTCGCCGGGAAGTCGCTCGCCTTCAGCGGCTTGCCGTTCGAGTACATGATGCCTTTCCGCAGGGTGAACTTGTAGTTCTTTCCACCCGCGGTCACGGTCGGCAGGCTCTCGGCCAGCACCGGGACGACGTCAGCGGCGGCTGCGCCGGAAGCGTGCTTCTGGCCGATCAGGCCCTCATAGATGTTCTGGAAGAGCTGCCATGACTCGAGACGGTACGACAGCCCCGGGTCCATGTAATCGGTGTCCCCCCAGACGACCTTCAGCGAGGCGAAGGTCTTCCCGGACGTGCTGGCGGTTCCGCCTGCGTTGGACTTCTTCTTTCCCCCACCGCAGCCCGTCGCCACGAGGACGAGGGCAAGCACGGCCACCAAGGACAAAATCACTGAGCGTTTCACCACAACTCCTCCCGTCGAACGCCTGGACCGTTCGGAAATTCGGACGCCGAAGTAGCGCTGGATGTTAGCGGCGCTGCTTACACCAACGCGCTGATTAACAGTGCGCTTACGTTCGGCTTGGCCGCTGGACGCTGTGACGAAACGTGGACGAGCCTCACGTGGGCCGGATCCGCGGGTCGAGGCGCGCGTAGAGGATGTCGACGAGCGCGCTCATGATCGTGATGAAGAAGGCGCCGTAGAGGACGGTCGCCATGATCACGGGCAGATCGAGGGAGACGAGCGAGTGGTACGTGAGGAGCCCCACGCCGGGGAGGCCGAAGACGACCTCCGTCAGGAGCGCGCCCCCGCCGACGAGCACACCGAAGTCGAGCCCGAAGAGCGACACGAAGGTGATCAGGGACGTCCGCAGCATGTGCTTCAAGAGGACACGTCTCGGGGACAGTCCCTTGGCCCTGGCAGTCCGGACGTAGTCCTCGCTCTCGACCTCGATCAGGTTCGCCCGCAGGACGCGCGCGTAGAAGCCGACGTACAGCACCGACAGCGTGAGCCAGGGGATGAGCAGGTGCAGGAACCATTGCCAGGGGTTCTGCGTCAGCGGGACGTATTCGAGCGGCGGCACCCACCCGAAGAGCACTCGCTGCCAGGAGTGCGTGCGGTGCTGCGTGAGCAGGTTCGCGACCTCTCCGAGCCAGAACACCGGCATCGAGATCCCGATCAACGCCAGGATCATGAGTAACGGGTCGATGATCGATCCCCTGAAGTTGACCATCAGCAGGCCGACGACGATCGCCCCGAGCACCCAGAGCACGGCGGCGCCGATCACGAGCGAGAACGTCACGGGCGTCGCGCTGGTGATCGCCGGGACCACGTTCAGCGCCTGGTTGCCGTACGAGACCAGGTCGCGGGAGATGAAGAGCCGCTTCATCATCAGCGCGTACCGCACCGGCAGCGGGCGGTCGAGGCCGAACTGGTGCTTGACGGCCGCCACGGTCGCCGGATCCGGGTTGCGGCCCGCCAGCTGGCGGCTCGGATCGATTCCCGGAGTCGCGAAGAAAATCAGGAAGGTCATCACGCTGATCGCGAAGAGGACGACGACGAGCCCTGCGACCCGCCTGACGATGAACGCGAACATCGGCCGCTAGTCCCGGACCCGGATCTTCGCGCGCGGATCGAGGGCGTCGCGGACGCCGTCGCCGAGCACGTTCAGGGAGAGGATCGTCAGCACGATGAAGATCCCCGGCACGATCGCGACCAGCGGGCGCGAGTAGAGAAGGTTCTGCCCGTCGTTGATGACCGTGCCCCAGCTCGACTTCGGGTCCTTCACACCGATGCCGAGGTAGGAGAGCGCCGACTCGGTCAGCACCGTCGTGGCGATCATCAGCGGCAGCAGGACGATCACCGTGGAGATCATGTTCGGCAGGATCTCGGCGAACATCAGGCGCAGGTTCGAGGCGCCCTGGCCGACCGCCGCCTCGACGTACTCCTTCTCACGCACCGAGAGCACCTGCCCGCGTACCGGCCGGTAGACGTACGGCACGTACACGACCGCGATGATGAGCGTCGGTAGCCAGAGGCTGGACGCGCTCAGGTGGATGAACCACCACTGCAGGCCGTTCTTGCTCGTCAGGAGCACGGTCGCAAGCGAGATCGCGAGCAGATAGACGGGGAACGCCCAGATCAGGTCCATCAGCCGCGAGAGGAGCGAGTCGACCCAGCGGCGGAAGAAGCCGGCGACCAGGCCGAGCAGAAGGGCGGCCAGGCAGCAGATGACCGCCGAGGCGACTCCGATCTGCAGCGACGCGCGCCCACCGTAGAGCACGCGCGCCATCACATCCCGGCCCTGGTTGTCGGCACCGACGAAGTAGTTCGAGTGCCACGTCGGGCCGATCGGGGTCTCCCCGATGCCGAGCGTGTTCCCGCCTTGCTGGAGGACGGGGACCTTCTTCCCGTTCACGGTCGTCGTGCCGGAGAGGTTCGAGTTGAACGCGTCCGTATGTGCGACGTCGTGGGCGTAGACCGGGGCGAGCAGGCTGACGACGACGATCAGCGAGAAGAGTACGAGCGACGCGAGCGCCAGCTTGTTCCGGGCGAGACGGCGCGCGGCGATGCGCCAGGGGCTCCGTCCGGAGATCTCCCTGACGCTCTCGCCGGGCGCAAGGTGGACTTCGGGTTCCGGCTCGAAGGCGAATTCGGCCACGCGCCGTCTCTCTCGAGCGCTACTTCACCGACGCCTGGTCGAGCAGGAAGTACCACTGCGGACTGAACTGGTAGCCCTTGACCCGCTTCGAGACGAAGTCGATCAGCTTCGGGTTGTACATCGCCACCCAGGGGGCCTGGTCGGTGACCTCCTTGTCCACCTGGGCCCACAGCTTGTTCGACGCGGTGGGATCGGTGATGCCGAGCTTGCCGGCCTGGTCCATCTTCGCCTGGATCCCCTTGTCGCAGAACTCCGCGATGTTCGGGCTCGAGTTGGAGTTCGGGTGGAATGAGCCGCAGCCGAGCAGGATGTTCAGGAAGTCCGAGGCGGCCGGGTAGTCCTGATACCAGCTCGAGTACGCGAACTGGACGTGGTTCTTCGAGTTCTGTGCGTACGGGTACTGGATGTCGGCCGACAGCGCCTGCAGCGACGCCTTGTAGCCGAGGCTGTTCAGGAGCCCGACGAAGTAGAGGCCGAGGGCCTTGTCGATGTCGGTCGTGTCGGTATTGACCTTCACCGTCGCGCCCTTCGTCCCCGACTGGGCGACCAGCTGCTTCGCCTTCGCCAGGTCAGGTGCCGTCCACTTGCTCCCCGGGTTCTTCGTGTACGGGCAGTACGGCTTGTAGCCCGGGAAGTTCGGCGGGAGGATCTGGCAGGTGGGGACGGCGAGGTTGGGACCGCCCTGGATCTTCACCAGCGCGTTCCGGTCGGTCGCGAGGTTCACCGCCTGGCGCGCCTTCAGGTTGTCGAACGGCTTCTCGCGGACGTTGAACGCGAAGTAGTAGATCGCCGTGAGCGGGTTGATGTGCACCCGGCTGGCGTACTTGTTGCCGAGCTCGCTGAGGCGGTCGGCGGGCGGCGGGTCGAACATCCAGTCGGCCTGGTTGTTCTCGACGGCCGTGACCTCGGCCTCCACGCTCAGCCCGAACTTCTGGATCATCACATCCGGGTTCCCCGCCGGCTGGGCATCCTTCGACCACTCCTTGAAGAAGGGGTTCCGGACGAGCTTGATCTGCTTGTTGGGCGCGTACTGGGCCCACTTGTACGGGCCCGTGCCGGGCGGCGGGATGTTGACGTTCTTGGCCGGCGTCGAAGCGGGCAGGATGAACGCGAACGGCACGCCGAGCTTGTCGAGGAACTCCGGGTCGGCGGTGGTCAGGTGGAAGGTGACCGTGTTCCCGTTGACGACGATTCCCTTCGACAGGTCGCACGTCTTCGGCGTCTTCACGCACGCGTCCCCGCCCTCGATGACGTTGTACCAGGTGCCCGCGTTCGGGCTGTTGCCGATCTTGAAGAGCCGCTCGAAGGTCGCCTTGACGTCGTTGCCGGTCACCGTCTGGCCGTTCGAGAACTTGATCCCGGAGCGCAGCTTGAAGGTCCACGTCTTGCCGCCGTTCGTCGGCTTCGGGATCGACTCGGCGAGGTCGGGCACGATCTTCCCGCCCGCGGCGCCCCCGACGCGCTTGAACGCGGTCAGGCCGTCGTGCGTGAAGATCAGCAGCTGCCACTCCTGCAGCGTGTAGTTGACCTGTGGGTCAGGCGAGCCGGACGGCGCCGCGTTTGCCAGCAGCGTCATCGTTCCGCCCTTGCCGCCGGCCGACGCCGGCGCCTTCTTCTTTTTTCCGCCCCCGCAACCTGCAGCGACGAGGACCAGAATGAGAACCGCCGCCGAAAACCCGATCGTCCGCTTCACCACATCCTCCTCCGTCGGAACGCGACCGCCCGGAATGAGGACGCCGAACGGCGTGCGATGTTAGACCGAAAGCGGACTACGCTGCAGCGGTCTGCAACTCGCGGAGTGCCGCGAGACGGGCCAGCGCCTGGCCCTCGAGCTGGCGGACACGCTCTCGCGTCAGGTCGAGCTCGTGCCCGATCGCCTCGAGCGTCCAGGGCTCGCCCTCGAAGCCGAAGCGCAATTCGAGGATGCGGCGCTCCCGCTCGGGCAGCGCGTCGAGGGCCCGCCGCACGCCCTGGCGGCGGAGCGACTCCTCGGCCTCGTCGAACGGATCGGCGGCCTCGCGATCGGCGAAGAGATCGCCGAGCTCGCCCTCGTCGTCGGCACCGACGGTCTGGTTCAGCGACACGGATGCCTGCGCGGCGCCGAGCGCCTCGTCGACGTGCTGGATCGGGAGGCCCGTGGCCTCCGCGAGCTCTTCCTTCGTGGCCTCGCGGCCGAGCTCGACCTCGAGCCGGCGGGCGGCCCGGCCGAGCTTCTGCTGCCGCTCCACGACGTGGACGGGCACGCGAATCGTGCGCGCGTGGTTTGCGACCGCGCGCTGCACCGACTGGCGGATCCACCAGGTGGCGTACGTCGAGAACTTGTAGCCGCGCCGCCAGTCGAACTTCTCGACCGCGCGGTTGAGGCCGAGCGTGCCCTCCTGGATCAGGTCCAGGAACGGAACGCCGAGCCCGCGGTAGCCCTTAGCGATCGACACGACCAGGCGGAGGTTCGACTCGATCATCCTGCGCTTGGCGGTCAGGTCGCCGCGCTCGATCGCCTTGGCGAGCATGACCTCCTCGGCCGCGGTG
>DATDFL010000193.1:0-6093 GCA_036522595.1 Gaiellaceae bacterium | reverse complement strand
GCGAGCCCCTTCGCGGCTCGGTGCCCGAGCTCGTCGTCGCCGAGCGCGGTCAGGAACAGGCACTCGCCCGCCAGCCGTGCAAGCTGAACCGCCGCGACGGCGCCGCCGCCGGCAGGTTCCTCCCAGGTCTCTGAAGCGTGCACGATTTCGCCTGGCGCCGGCATGTGGTCCACGCTCGCGAACTCGACCCACTCGACGTGGCCGACGACGGCGACCCGCGTCAAGCGGTCACTGGTGTCCGCGCCGCCCGCTCCGCGGCGGCCTTGACGCCCTCGCCGAAGGTCGGGAAGACGTGATGCATCGCGGCGATGTCGTCAACGGTCGCCCCGAGGCGCAGGCCGAGCGAGAGGCCCTGGACGATGTCGCCCGCGTTGCGCGAGACGACGTGCAGCCCCAGGACCCGGCGGCTCTCGCGCTCGAAGACGATCTTGAACAGCCCGTGGCGCAGGTCGATGTACGAGAACCGCTTCACGTACTCGTTGCGCACGACCTCGACTTCGTAACCTTCCTTGCGCGCCTGATCTTCAGTCAGCCCAACGCCGCCGAGCTCCGGGTCGGTGAAGATCGAGGTGGGGAGGTAGGAGTAGTCGGCGGCGGCCCCATTTGCGCCGAACATGTCAGCGACGGCGACGCGGGCCTGGTACTGCGCGACCGGAGTGAACTGCGGTCCGGCGACCACGTCGCCTGCGGCCCAGATCCCGGTTGCCGCTGTGCGCATACGGTCGTCCGTCTCGATCCCGGCACGGCCTGTCTCGATGCCGGCCGCCTCGAGGCTCAGCTCGTCGATGTTCGGCACGCGGCCCGAGGCGAGCATGATCCGCTCGGCGCGTGCCTCGTACTCCGCCGAGCCGTCGCGCGGCGCGATCGTCGCGACGATTTCATCGCCGTCACTCCGCACGCTCTTGACGAAGACCGAGGTCGCGATCTCGATCCCTTCCTCTCGGAGCGCGGCATCGAGCATCGCGGAAGCCTCGGAGTCCGAGTTCGGCGAGATCCGCTCGAGCGCATCCACGATCGTCACCTCCGAGCCGAACCGCCGGAAGATCTGTCCGAACTCGAGCCCGACCGCGCCGGCTCCGACGACCAGCAGCGACCTCGGCAGCTCGGTCAGCTCGAGGGCGGAGATGTGGTCGATCCAGCCGACGTCTTCGATCCCCTCGATCGGCGGCACAGCAGTACGCGAGCCGGTGGCGATCAAGATGCGCTCGGCCTCGAGCACGAGCTCGCCGACCCGCACCCGGTGGGCATCCAGGAAGGTCGCCGCGCCCGTGTAGGTGGCGAAGCCTTGCTCCATCAGCTCGGCGACCCACTGGTCCTGCGCCTTCTTGAGCGAGTCCTTCCGGGCACGCACGCTCGCGAGGTCGACCCTCGCCGGCCCGGTCTCGATCCCGATCCGCGGCGCGAGCTCGCCGATGTCGTGCGCGAGCTCGGCGGCGACGAGGTAGGCCTTCGTCGGCGTGCACGCGACGTTCGGGCAGCTGCCGCCCCAGCGCTCTCGCTCCACGAGCGCGACCCGGGCGCCATGCTCCCGGGCGGCCCTGTTCGCGGCATCCCGCGCGGCGGAGCCTCCGCCCAGGACGATGAGGTCGAACCGCTCGCTCATGCAATCTCCTCCTTCTCCATCGCCTCCGGCGACATGGCGCTCATGGACTCTTCCGGCAAGTCGAGGGCGATCGCTGCCTGGATCAGGCCGAGATGCGAGAACGCCTGCGGGAAGTTCCCGATCAGCTCACCGGAGTGCGGGTCGATCTCCTCGGCCAGCAGGCCGACGTCGTTGCAGAACCCGAGCAGGCGCTCGAACAGCTCTCGCGCACGCTCCAGCTCGCCGGCGCGCGCGAGGCACTCCACGAGCCAGAACGAGCAGATCGCGAACGTCGCCTCGTCTCCGGAAAGCCCGTCTACGCCGTCGGTGACGTACCGGTAGACAAACCCGTCCGCCGAGAGGTCGGAGATCGTCCGCTCGAAGGTCGCGCGCGCCCGCGGGTCGGTGTGCTCGACGAAGCCGACGATCGGGATCATTAGGTTCGAGGCATCGAGCTTGCCGTCGTCGTCGAACGACTGTGTGAACGCGCCGGTCTCCGTGTCGACGCCTTCGCGCTCGATCAGCTCGCGGAGCTCGTCGCGGTTCGCGCGCCATTGGTCGAGCGTGCCCTCTCTGCCATCGAGCTCGGCGATGCGAACGACACGGTCGAGCGCCACCCAGGCCATGACCTTCGAATACGTGAAGTGGCGCGGCTCGCCGCGGATCTCCCAGATGCCCTGGTCGGGCTCGCGCCAGCGATCGATCACGGCGCCCGCCACTCGGCCGAGAAACTCCCAGAAGACGTCGTCGATCTCGCCTCCGTGATGCCGGTAGATCCAGACGGTGTCCAGGAGCTCGCCGAAGACGTCCAGCTGGAACTGCGAGTAGGCGCCGTTGCCGATGCGCACCGGCTTCGATCCCCGGTAGCCCTCGAGCCAGTCGAGCTCGACCTCCGGGAGCAGCCGCTCTCCGCCGACGCCGTACATGATCTGCAGCTCGCTCGCGCGCCCGGCCGTCGTCCGCTTGAGCCAGTCGACGTAAGCCCGGGCCTCCTCGTCGAAGCCCAGCGCGAAGAGCGCGTTCAGCGTCAATGCGGAGTCGCGCAGCCAGCTGAACCGGTAGTCCCAGTTCCGCTCTCCGCCGACCTCTTCGGGCAACGACGTCGTGGCGGCAGCGACGATCGCACCGGTCGGGGCGTTCGTGAGTCCCTTGAGGACGAGCGCGCTGCGGACTACCTGGTCGCGGTAGGGGCCGTCGTATGTGCAGCGCTCGGCCCAGGCGGACCAGTTCGAGCATGTCGCGTCGAGCTTCGAGTGCACGTCCTCACGAGTCAGACGCTGTGGCTGGAGCGCATGCGGAAGCTGGTAGGTCAAGACGACGAATGCCTCCTCGCCCGCTCGAAGGGTTCGGTTCCCCTCTGTCGCGGAGAGCTCCGCGTGGCCGAAGGGCAGCTCGCTCTGGAGCACGAGCGCGTCGGCGCCGCCGTACGCAATCACGAGGTCGTCGGCGAGGGTCTCGAGCCTCGGCGTCGTCAGCCCATAGTCGTAGCGCGGGACGAACTTGACCTTGACGGCGACCTCGCCCTCTTCGCAGCGCGCGATGCGGATCAGCTGGTGGTCCGGATGGCCTGAATCCACGCGGTAGACGAAGAAGTCGGTGACGACGAGCGTGCCGCTCGGCGTGCGGAAGGTGGTCTCGAGCACGTTGGTGCTCGGCAGGTAGCGCCTGGTGACCTGATACTCGTCGTCAAGCGGCGCGATCCGGAAGAAGCCGGCCTTCGCCCAGTCGAGGATCCGCCCGAATACCGGCCGTGCCTCGAAGCGGTGGAAGGTGCACCAGTCGATCGAGCCGTCCTTCGATACGAGCGCCCCGGAATGGCAGTCCGAGAGCAACGCATAGTCGGAGATCGGCGGGTAGACCTCAGGTGGCATCGCCGTTCACCTCCACGTAGACCTTGATCGCATTGCGGTCCTCCGTCAGCGCTCGGATCATCTCGTCGTAGCGCTCGAGGCCGTCGATCTGCGTCGTCAGCAGCTGACTCAGCCAGCCGGGGAAGAGCGCCTCGGCCTTGATGAGGTCGTCGACGCCGCTTCGGAAATCGGCCGGCGACGCGTTGACGGTGCCGACCATGACCTTGTTGCCGAGCACGAAACTCTGGTTGATGGCGTCCGAGCGGATCTCCGCGCGCCGGTCGCCGCCCGTGATCGACGAGAGCACCAGCACGCCGTTCTTGCCGAGCACCTCGGCCGCCTCCCAGATGATCGGCGAGAAGCCGGTGGCGTCCATGATCAGGTCGAAGGGGCCGCGGTTTTCGCTGAGCTCGGCGAGGGTGCGGTCCTGCGTCGAGGCGTAGACGCCGCCGAGCTCCTCGACCAGTTCGCTGTTGCGGTACGGAGGTCGCGGCAGCGAGGCCACCGTCAGCTCGAGCCCGCGCAGTCGCGCCGCGAGCGCCATCAGCAGGCCGATCGTCCCCGAGCCGAGGATCAGCGCCTTCCGCGGCTGCCAGATCTTCAGGCGCCGCTGGATCTCGTACGCGTGGTTGATCCCCTTTTCGGCGACGGTCGTCGGCTCGAGGAGAACGCCCACGTCCCGCAGCGTCTGCGGGAGCGGGAAGACGAAATCGGCGTCCTCGACGTAGTGCTCGGTCAGGTAGCCGTGCAAGAGGTTGATCCCGCGCTCGTAGTACACGTCGTCCGTCGTGAAGTCCTGCAGCCCGATCTGGCCGTAGATGCTCGAGCCCGGGCGGCGGACGCTGGCGACGACGTACGTGCCGGGAACGATTGTGTCGGGCACGTTCGGGCCGACCTCCTCGACGACGCCGAAGTTCTCGTGCCCGATGACGAGGAAGTCGTCTCCGGGCGGCGCGGCGCCGTACTCGGCGGCGTTGATCTCCTTGTCCGTGCCGTCCACGCCGACGCGGAGGACGCGGACGAGGACGCCCTTGCCGCCGGGTACGTCGTCGAGGCCTGGCTTGCGAATCTCCTCGAGATGGATCGAGTTGGGTTTCCCGGGAGTGACTGCGATCGCTTTGATGCCGCGACTGTCTCACGCCGGGACGCTCCGTTACAGTCGCCGCGTGGCGCAGGCCGCATCCGAGGAGAAGCTGCTCGAGGCCCTGCGCGCCGGGGACGAGGAGGCCTTTCGGGAGCTGGTGCGCGAGTACCACCCGTCGCTCGTCCGCGTGGCGCGGATGTACGTCTCGAACCAGTCGGCCGCGGAAGATGTCGCCGCCGAAACCTGGCTCGGTGTGCTCAAGGGGCTCGACCGCTTCGAGGGGCGGTCGTCGCTGCGCACGTGGATCTTCCGGATCCTGACGAACATCGCCAAGACACGTGCCGTCCGGGACGGGCGGACCCTGCCGTTCTCGGCGCTGCAGGACCCCGGCCGCGTACCGGAGGCTGCGGTGGACGCAGACCGCTTCCTCGACCCGGAGCACCCCCGCTGGCCGGGCCACTGGGCTGTCAAGCCGGAGGCCTGGCCAGAGGACGCGCTGCTCGCGGCGGAGACACGCGAGCGGCTCGCCGAGGCGATCGAGGCGCTCCCGGCGACGCAGCGGACGGTGATCTCACTGCGCGACATCGAGGGGTGGAGCAGCGAAGAGGTCCGTAACGCCCTCGGCCTGAGCGAGACCAATCAGCGAGTGCTTCTCCACCGCGCGCGCTCCAAGGTGCGGGCGGCACTGGAGGACTACCTGCAGTGAACGAACAGTTCGAACAGCTCAGTTGCCAGGAGCTCGTGGAGCTCGTGACGGACTACCTCGAGGGCGCCCTCTCGGAGGAGGAGCGCCTGCGCTTCGAGGACCACATCGGCCGTTGCGGCGCTTGCACGATCTACCTCGAACAGATCCGCCAGACGATCTCGCTGCTCGGGCATTTCCCCGAGGAGGCGCTATCGCCCGACGCCGAGCGGGAGCTGATCGATGCCTTCCGCGGCTGGCGCTCCACCTGACCGGCGCAGCAGCGAGACGGCGGCGAACGGGAACAGCAGAACCGAAAGCAGCCCAGCTGCAACCACAGCGGCGGCGTTGGCGGCCGAAATGAGGTTCATGTCGCGGCCGATCTCGGTGGCGACCACGAGGAAGCCGACGGAAGTCGCCTGCAAGAGGGCGCTCGCCGTGAGCTCGCGGCGGCCGACGATCCTTGCGTAGAACAGCGCCGGCAGGCCGCGCACGGCCAGCAGAACGGCGAGAAAGAGCGGTACCCGGGCGATCGTCGAGCCGCTGGAAAAGAGCGCGCCCGCGTCGTAGCGCACGCCGCTCGTCACGAAGAAGAAGGGGATGAAGATCCCGAAGCCGATCGCCTCCAGCTTCGCGCGGCCACAACGGCCAGGCTCGTCAGCGCAAACGTCACGGACGCGTAGTTTCGAGGGCCCGTCCAGCGTTACACGCGTATCTCGAAAGCGCGGACGCCCGTTATTCGTGCAGGAGGTGCGGCATGCCTCGACGACGACGCCCACGCTTTTTTTGCCTGCTGATTCTCTGCGCCCTCGCAGGGTTTGCGTCGGCGATCACCATGGGAGGGGCAGCTTGGGGGTCGCTTCTGCCGACGGTGACGCTGCCGACCGTCACGCTG
>DATDFL010000192.1:0-2693 GCA_036522595.1 Gaiellaceae bacterium | reverse complement strand
GGTACGCGGCCTCCATGACGCGCCAGGCGCGCTGTTCCGCCTCGTCCTCGTTGTGCGCGCGGAAGTTCTTCATTCCAGGCGCTCCTTCAGGTGGTCGAGGCCGCGGCGCAGGCGCGAGTTGACCGTGCCGCGCGGGAGGTCGAGGAGCTCGGCGATCTCGCCAGGCGTGTACTCGAGCAGGTAGCGCAGGACGATCACGGCGCGGTGCTCCGGCGAAAGGCGGTCCAGCTCCTGCAGCAGCTCCTCGTCGTGCTCGGGCCGCTCCGGCGCGGGCGCGTCGACCGCCTCCGCCTCGGGACGCAGCGCGCGGGCGCGCGCCCAGTCGATCGCTCGGTTGACGACGATCCGGTGCAGCCACGGCCCGAACGGGCGGCGCCGGTCGAAGCGGTCCAGAGCCCGCACCGCGGCGAGAAAGCCTTCCTGCGCGATGTCCTCGGCAGCGGCCGCATCGCGAACGACCAGGTAGGCCGCGCGGTAGGCCGGCCCCCAGTGCGCGCGAAAGAGCGCCTCGAAATCCGAGGCAGACCCGGCCTGGGCCCGCCGCACCCAGGCCCGCTCGTCGCGGCCGGAGCCCGCCATGGCGTGCCGACTATACGAGCATGCTTCGCCAGGAGGTCCATCGCCGGAGAAATACGGATGGACCCCTGCTCGAGGTCCAGACGTACTAGCGGCAGATGAGACGCGCGCTGGTGCTGCTGACGATCCTCGTGGCCTGGGCCGCGGTCGCCGCCGCTGACGGCGGCGGGCCCTCGCCGGGGCTGGACTTCGGGATCGGGATCCTCGCTCCGGGCGGCAAGCTCCGCTACGAGGCGCTCACGAACGGTCGCACGACCGTGCTCGAGTCTGTGATCGTCGGCACCGGGCGGTTTCACGGGGTCAACTACTTCAAGGGCTCGTGGGGCATCCCGCTCGTGACCTTCGGCGGCGACACCGGCGGGCTCTCACGCGACGGGGGAAATCTCGTCCTCGCCACCTGGCCCGGGTTCTCCACGACGCGCTTCCTGCTCCTCGACGCGCACACGTTCCAGATCCGCGGCCGCGTGCGCCTGCACGGCAGCTGGTCGTTCGACGCGATCTCCCCGGACGGCTCGCTGATGTACCTAATCCACTACCTCGGCTCGCCGAACCAGATCTACCAGCCGTACGAAGTTCGGGCCTTCGACTGGAACACGCTGAAGCTCTACCCCGGAGCGATCGTCGACCAGCGCGAGCCGGACGAGAAGATGACCGGCCGGCCGCTGCAGCGCACGGGGAGCCCGAGCGGCTGGGCGTACACGCTCTACCAGCGCCAGGGGAAGGCGCCGTTCGTGCACGCGCTCGACACCGTTCACCGGAAGGCGTTCTGCGTCGACCTCCCGTGGCGGCACTCGGGCAAGTGGATCACGTCTGTCCGGCTGCGCATGCGCGGCGGAGCCCTGGAGTTGCGGCGCGGCGGGCGCACGATCGCCCGGATGGACACGAAGACGTTCGACGTGTCGAGCTAGGCGGGGACTGCGGCCGGCTCGGTCGCCTCGGCGATCTCGCGGACGACCTCGACGATGTCGCGGTTCGCGTTCCAGATCCGCCGCTGGCGATCGGAGCCGTTGCCCTTGGCCAGGATCTCCGAGATGCCTTCGAGCTCCGCGTCGCAGCCGAGCTCGCGTGCGTGCGGCTCGAGCTCCCTGAGCGTGCGGCGCACGAGCTGCGCGACGGGAACGCGGTTGCGCCGTCCGGTGGCAAGGTCCATCACCGGCGCCTCGAGCCCGTAGCGCGCGGCAAGCCATTTGTTCTCGGTCGTGAGGATCCGGTGGTACGAGGGGATCTCCGCGCCGATCGCGTGCCGCTCCGAGTAGAGCTTGACGAGCGACTGGCAGAACGCCGCGAGCGCGACCGCGTCCTCGACCCGCGTGACGGCGTCGCAGACGCGGATCTCGACGGTCCCGAAGCGCGGGTGGAGGCGGATGTCCCACCAGATGTGCGTGTAGTCCGCGATGCAGCCCGTCTTCTCGAGCTGGCCGACGACCTCCGCGTAGTCGTTGTAGTTCTCGAAGCGCGGCGGGGGGCCCGAGCGCGGGAAGGCCGCGAAGACCATCTGGCGGCTCGAGGCGAGCCCGGTCGGCTCGCCGCGCCAGAAGGGCGAGCTGGCGGAGAGCGCGAGAAAGGCCGGCAGGTGGACGAGCAGGCCGTTCACGATCTGGATGGCACGCTCGCAGTCGTCGACCGCGACGTGGATGTGCAGCCCGAAGATCAGCTCGCGGCGGGCCACGTACTGCATCTGGTCGACGAGGTGGCGGTAGCGGTCGCGCGCGGTGATGCGCTGGCGCTCGAAGAGGCTGAACGGATGCGTCCCGGCCGAGCCGACGCGCAGGCCTCCCTGTTCACGCGCGAGCCCGGTGACGTAGGAGCGCAGCTTGCGCAGCTCGTCGTCGACCTCGGCGGCGGTCCGGCAGACCGGGGTCGCGATCTCGAGCACCGACTGCATCAGCTCCGGGTTGACGCGCGGCTCGAGCTCGTGGCCCGCCGCCGCCTCGAGCACTGCCTCGACGTGCTGGACGAGGTCGAGCGTCTCGCCGTCCAGCAGCATGTACTCCTCTTCCACGCCGAGTGTGTACGGGTCGCCCTTGCCGAAGTTGTGCTCGAGCACGCTGCCGCCGGCCGCGAACCCGCTGCCCGTGATCGTCGAGGGAAAGATCTGCTTCATGCCGATACCAAAG
>DATDFL010000191.1:0-2988 GCA_036522595.1 Gaiellaceae bacterium | reverse complement strand
CTACGCGGCTCGCGAGCTCAGGCCGGGCCTCGACGTGGACGCGGAAACGCACGTCCGCGCCACCGCGCGCGGGTTCTTCCATCCGGTCGGGACCTGCGCGATCGGACGCGTCCTCGACCAGCACTGCCGGGTGCTCGGCTTTGACAACCTGTACGTGGTGGACGCCTCGGCAGTGCCGGAGATCCCGAGCGCGAACACGAACCTCACGACCATTGCGTTGGCCGAGCGCGCGGCCGACTGGATCTAGCGCGCTAGGATCGCGTCGTGGCCACCACGGCACCGGACCGGCTCCACTTCACGGGCAACGACGAGGCCGACGAGCTGATCGCCCGCGAGCCGTTTGCGCTTCTCGTCGGGTTCGCGCTGGACCAGCAGGTTCCGGTGCAAACCGCGTTCGCCGGCCCGCTGAAGCTGAAGCAACGGCTGGGCACCCTCGATCCCGGCCAGATCGCCGCGACCGATCCGGGCAAGGTGGAGGCCGCGTTCCGCGAGAAGCCGGCGATCCACCGCTTTCCGGGAAACATGGCGCGGCGCGTGCAGGACCTGGCGCAGGTCGTCGTCGAGGACTACGGCGGCGACGCGCGGCGCGTCTGGGGCGACGCGAAGGACGGAGAGAACTTGCGGCAGCGCCTGGCCGCGCTGCCAGGGTTCGGCGACATGAAGGTCAGGGCTCTCAGCGGCGTCCTCGCGAAGCGGTTCGGCGTCCCGGCGGCGATCGAGATCGCGCCGTCGCATCCGACGTTGGGCGACGTCGACTCGCCGGAGGCGCTCGAGGAATACCAGGCCAAGAAGCGCGCGCACAAGGCCGAGATGCGCGCCCGGGCCGGCACGTAACGCTGGCCGAGCTCCCTGCCGATACTCCAGCACGTGAGACGTCGCGCCGCCTTCCTTGCCGTCCTCGCGCTGGCCTGCGCCGGCGGCTCGGCCCACGCACTTCGGCTTCCGACGGCCAAGCGCTGCCCGGTCTTCCCGAAGACGAACCCGTGGAACAGGCGAGTCGACCGGCTGCCGGTCGCGCAGAGCTCCGACGCGGTCATCGCCTCGATCGGTCTCAACACGGGCCTCCATGCCGACTTCGGCTCCGGCCTCTGGGAGGGCTCGCCCATCGGAATCCCCTTCGACGTGGTTACCCGCAAGACCGCGCGCTCGCGCCCGGCTTTCGAGTACAGCGACGAGAGCGACCACGTCGGCTACCCGATCCCCAAGCGCGTCCACATCGAGGGCGGCAGCGATCACCACGCGCTGCTGCTCGACAAGACGGCCTGCCGCCTCTACGAGCTCGGCGGTCTCGCCAAGCAGGACGGCCGCTGGACGGCCTGGGCAGGCGCAACCTGGAGCCTGCGCTCTAACAGGGTCCGCCCCGCAGGCTGGACCTCGGCCGACGCCGCCGGCCTGCCGATCTTCCCCGGCCTCGCGCGCTACGACGAGGTCAAGCGCGGCGTGATCGACCACGCGCTCCGCTTCACCGTCCAGCGCACGCGCCGCGCCTACATCTATCCGGCCCGCCACTTCGCGAGCAGCCTCACCGACCCGAATCTGCCGCCGATGGGGCTCCGCGTGCGCCTCAAGGCGAGCTTCGATGTGAGCCGCTACCCGCGCCAGGCTCGCATCGTCCTGATCGCCCTGAAGCGCTACGGGATGATCGTCGCCGACAACGGCTCGAACTGGTACATCAGCGGCGCGCCGAACAAGGGTTGGTCGAACGACCAGCTGCACACGCTCGGGCAGGTCAAGGGCTCGAGCTTCGAAGTCGTCGATACGTCGACCTTGCATCCCTGAGCGCGACTCGCGCGGCCGTGTACCCGCAGAGGCCGTGGACGCCCCCACCCGGGGGCGTGGAGGCCGAGCAGAGGTAGACCCCGCGCAGCGGCGTCCGGTAGGGAACGAGGCGGCGAGCAGGCCGGAACAAGAGCTGCCCGAGATCCATCGCGCCGCCGTTGAGGTCGCCGCCGACGAGATTTCGATTGTGCGCCTCGAGCTGGGCTGGGCCCATTGCGTGCCGCGCGAGCACCAGGTCGCGGAAGCCCGGCGCGAACCGCTCGACCTGCGCCTCGATCCGCTCCGTCATGTCCTCGCCGGAGCCGTTCGGGACGTGGCAGTACGCCCACGCTGTGTGCTTGCCCTCGGGCGCGCGCGAGGGATCGAAGAGCGAGGTCTGCGCGAGCAACACGAACGGCCTGCCGCCCGGACGGCCGCTCCAGGCGCCCCACTCCGAGGCGGAGATCTCCTCGAACGACGCCCCCAGATGCACGGTGCCGGCGCGTGCGCACTCCGGAGCCGCCCACGGGATCGGCCCGTCCAGCGCCCAGTCGAGCTTGAACGCGCCCGGCCCGTGACGGTACGAGCGCAGACGAGACGCGTAGCCCTCCGGCAGGCGGGCGATTCGGGCGAGCTCCCGGGGAGCGACGTCCGCGAGCACCACGTCCGCGCTCGGGAGCTCGTCGACCGGGCTCGACACGTGGATCTCGCCCCCGAGCTCCCGCAACCGCGCGACCAGTGCGTCCGCGAGGCTCTGCGAGCCGCCACGCGGGAACGGCCAGCCGACCGCATGGCCGAGCGTCAGCAGCGCGAGCGCGAAGCCGGCGCTTGGCCGCCGTTCGAGGGGGAGCATCGAGTGCGCCGCGCACCCGGCGAACCAGCCGCGCGTCCGCTCCTCCACGAAGACGCTTTCAGCGAGCGGGCGCGCGGCAGCTAACGCCTGACGTGCGGAGCCGCGAAGCTCGAGCAGGCCTCGGGCCGAGTACTCGTAGGGCCACCCTTCGACGAGCGGGCCGATCAGCTCCCGGTAGGCGGCCGCGTCGCGGCCGAGCTGCGCGGCGGTCTCCTCCATCCCCCGCTCGAGCAGCAACGACGTGCCGTCGTCGAACGGGTGCGCGGCGGGCGCGTCCGGGTGGACCCATTCGACATCCAGGTCGAGCTCGCGGAAGAACGGCGAGCCGATCCCCAGCGGGTGGATCGACGAGCAGACGTCGTGCACGAAGCCCGGCA
>DATDFL010000190.1:0-2101 GCA_036522595.1 Gaiellaceae bacterium | reverse complement strand
ATCGGCGCGAGCACGTGGAGGCCGGTGGCGCCCGAGGTCTTCGGGAACGACGCGAGCCCGAGCCCGTCCATAACGTCGCGGACGACGAGTGCGATCTCACGCACCCACTCCCACGGGTTGCCCTCGCTCGGGTCGAGGTCGATCAGCAGGTAGTCGGGCCGCTCGAGCTCGGGCACGCGCGAGTGCCACGTGTGGAGCTCGATGCAGCCGAGGTTGACGACCCACGCGAGCGCGGCTGCGCCGTCGACCTGCGCGAAGACGGTCGAGTGGCCGCTCGGGAACGAGACCGGGATCTCGCCCACGTACGGCGGGTGGCCCGCCGGCACGCGCTTCTGGTGGAAGAACTCGCCCTCGACGCCGTTCGGGTAGCGCTTCATGTGGAAGAGCCGCTGCCGGATGTGGTGCAGCGCGCACGGGGCGACGTCCACGTAGTACGAGACGAGATCGCCCTTCGTCAGGCCCGGAGCGGGGAAGAAGAGCTTGTCCGGGTTCGTGATCTGGACGTCGTGCCGGCCGACTCGCACACCGGCAGTAAACAGGCCCAGAAACGACGAAGCTCGCCTCGGTTACCGAAGCGAGCCGCGCCAGATGCCGGGATCTAGAGAGGGGAGAGCCGGCACGCAGAGCATGCTCCCGCCAGCCTCCGCTGCCATGCCCCGGAAGGGTGATTTCCGGCTAGTCCGCGTACCGCTCAGGGTGCTGGGAAAAGGCTGCCACGCAGGAAAGCGAGCAGAAGTAGTGGGCCTTCTCGTCCAGCAGCAAGCGACCGACCGCACGCTCGGGATCGACTGCCATCCGGCAGACCGGATCGATCGGCAGGCGATCGGCGTTCTCGTCCACGAGAACGACGGCGAAGATCTCCAGGGGCTCGGCGACGTTCTTCAGGACCTGCCGCCCACGTGACTCGTAGAGCACGCCCTCGAGGTCGGGCGCGAGCCCGGCCGTCTGTCCGGTGACCAGCAGCTCGCCGCCGGCCGCGAGCGCCGAGACCCGCGCCGCGACGTTGATGGTCGCTCCGAAGTAGTCGCCGCCCCGCTCGACGGCGGACCCGTGATTGCCGCCCACGCGGACCGAAGGAGCATGGTGGCCGGTCATCGCATGGCGGGTGATCCACAAGCCGAGGCGAACGGCGTCGGCGGGATCGGGCACTCGGAGCATGAGCGCATCGCCGACCGTCTTCACGCATTCGCCGCCGACGCGTGGGAGCTCAGCCTGAACGGCTTGCTCGAACTCCTCCACGAGGTGCACGGCCTGCTCGTCGCCGTGGGCCTCCGTCAACGCCGTGAAGCCCGCGATGTCCGCGAACAGGAAGGTTGCTTCGGCCTCGCTTGACACCGGCAGAACCTAGTCGTTTATTCCTGCGTTGTGTACGCGCAGCCACTCGAGGTGGCCGTCGTCGGCGGCGGCCAAGCCGGATTGGCCATCGGCTACCACCTGAAGCAGCAAGGAGCTCGTTTCGTGATCCTCGAACGCGCGGGCGAGCTCGCGCCGGCCTGGCGCGAGCGCTGGGACTCGCTGACGCTCTTCACGTCGCGTCGGTACAGCGCGCTCGCGGGACTTCCGTTTCCCGGCGACCAGGACGGCTACCCGACCCGCGACGAGGTGATCGCGTACCTCGAACGCTACGCCGAGACCTTCGAGCTGCCCGTCGAGCTCGGCTGCCAGGTTGACCGGCTCGAGCGGGGCGACGATGGGCGCTTCACGCTTGCGCTCGACGGGCGGACGGTCGCCGCGGACCAGATCGTGGTCGCGACCGGACCGTTCCAGACGCCCTACGTGCCGGAGCTTGCAAAGAGACTCGACCTGTTTCAGACGCACGCGGTCGGCTACCGCCGGCCGGAGGGCGTGCCGGACGGGTCGGTGCTCGTGGTCGGCGGCGGCAACACGGGCTTTCAGATCGCGAAGGAGCTGTCGGCTACGCACGAGGTCGTGCTCTCGATCGGCTCCGCCCAGAAGCCGTTGCCGCAGCGCGTGCTCGGCCGCGACCTCTTCTGGTGGCTCACCAAGACACGCATCCTCAACAAGACGGTGGACTCACGTCTCGGCCGGAAGCTGAGCACACGGGACACGCTCATCGGCTCGAGCCCTCGCGAGCTGAGCC
>DATDFL010000189.1:0-8403 GCA_036522595.1 Gaiellaceae bacterium | reverse complement strand
GGCAACCGATCCCGGCCCTCGCGTCGAGCAGGCCGGGGAGCGCTTCGCAAGCACGCACGACGAGAGCAAGTGGGCTCCGCTCACCACGGAGTTCTGGGCGATGACGATCCTGATCATCGCCGTCCTGATCGCGGCCGCGGTGTCCGACACACTCGGGGACCGACGCGCCTGGACGCTCGCCACGATCATCGGCGCGGCGTACATCGTCAGCCGCGGCCTCGCCAAGGCTGGAACGGGCCATATGCCCTTCCGTCGAGCGGGGCGCAGCTAGAAGCGTAAGGCGGAGCCCCGCTTTCGGCGGGGCTCCGTGTCCCTCGAACGAGGGATGCCGGCTTGAGGAGGAGCGGGCGTCGCCGATGTAGGCCCGATGCGCCGCCCGCTGCTCCTGCTTGTGCTGCTCGCGACCGTCGCCGGCACCTGGGCCAAAGCCGCCTTTGCGTACGTCCACGAGCCGTCAGGAGGCTCGCACCGTGTGCAGAAGCTCACCCGCCGGGTCGTCGGCTACGCCCGCCGCCAGCTAGGCGTCCCGTACAGCTACGGCGGCTCGTCGCCCAGCACGGGCTTCGACTGCTCGGGCCTCGTGTACGCGGCCTACCGCTCGATCGGCTGGACGATCCCGCGCTCGAGCTGGGATCAGCTGCGCGCCGGCCGGCCGATCCCCTTCGCGCGGCTCCGCCCGGGCGACCTGCTCTTCACCGAGGGAGGCGGCCACGTTCAGCTCGTGGTCTCGAAAAGCGCCGCGATCTCAGCGCCGCAAACGGGCGAGCGCGTGCGCTACGTCCCGCTCACGCAGCTCCGGCCAGAGTTCGCGGGCGCGCGCCGCCTGTTGAAGTAGCTGCTTGACAACCGTCGATAGCGGTTTCAAGATCGCTTGACCGGGCCTGAAGGGGCAGGCAACCAACTCACCAAAGGGGAGAGGCATGAGGTTCAGACAGGCGCTGCTGCGCGCGGTCCTAGCGGTCGCGGCAGTCACGCTCGTCCTCGCCGGCCCGAGCTTTGGAGTTCGCGGTGCGACGCCGTCCAAGAACGGCATCCTGCGCGACTTCGCCCGCTCGGGCGCCCTGCAGAAACCGACCTCCGCGCAGCGCGCGGCGGTGCGGGCTCTGCACGCGAAGGCGACGTGGAACAACTACGGAACGGCCGCCACGCTGATGCGTCCGGGCGGCTTCCTCACCAAGAAGGCGGCGGGCAAGACCGCGGCAATCGCGGCGCGCTCGTGGCTTTCCAAGCACAGGGTGATCTTCCGGCTGAGCTCCGTCCGCGGGCTCGTGCTGGCGGCTGACTCCAAGCTGTCGGCCAGCAGAGGTCACGCGGTGACGTTCCAGCAGGCCTTCAAGGGCCTGAAGCTCGTCAACGGCGAAGGCACCGTGACGGTTGCGATCTCGCCTGCAAAGGCGAACCGCTGGAAGATCGCGTTCGTCTCGTCGACCGTGATCGGGTCGGTGCAGCTGAAGGGTGCCGCGAAGATCTCGGCCGCGCAGGCGTGGGTACACGCGGCCGGCAACGCGGGCCTGAAGAACGCGCAGCTCGTGAACGTGAAGGCGGTCAAGGTCGCACGGGGTTGGATCAACCTCCGCGTCGGCGGCCTGCCTGACATCCAGCGCGTGAGGCTCGGGGCGTTCGGCCTCAGCCGCCACACTGCCGTGCCCGCGTTCGAGACGATCGTGCTCGACCGCTCGACCGGCACTCCCGCGGCCTACCGCGTGATCGTCGACGCACGCACGGGCAAGGCGCTCGCGCGCGCGAACCTGGTCGACTACTTCAGCGGTGGCAACAACGCGAGGATCACCGCTCCGATCACCTACAACTTCAGCGGCGCGGTCCCGGCAACGGACGGTGCCTGCGACGTCATGCAGGGCCCGTACACCGTGGGTGCGGGCGTCAGGGCACTCGACGGCTTCGCGGCCGCGACGGTTCCGACGAACGACATGGTCCTGAAGCTCTTCTTCGGATCGACGCTGCTCATCAGCGCGGACACGCTGTTCTCGCCCGAGCAGTTCCACTACGAGCCCGCCGGCGGCGTTCCGCCTGGCGACTACTTCGTCCAGGTCTGCGACTTCGCAGGCGGCGGCCCGTGGGCGGATCCGCGCGACTACACCGGCCACCTGACCGTGGACGACACTCCCGCCCCGCCGCCGTACCTGGCGCGGTGGAAGGCGTTCCCGGCGAACCCGCCGCTCTCGGCGCTCGACATGTACCCCTGGAACCACTCGAGCACCGACACCCGCCAGACGTTCTGTTGGCGGGCGGCGGACGGCTGTGATCTGGTCATCGGCAACCTCGCCTCGAGGGCGCCGTGGGACTTCGACCTCCACGCCAACTCGCCGACCTTCACGACCAGCGGCAACAACAACAAGGCCGCCACGTCGTGGGCGAACGACACGGTCCCGAGCTCACCGCAGTACATGCCGGTCAGCTTGGCCCGCGACTACTCGTTCCCGTGGACGAACGACTGGAACACCCGGCAGTGCCAGCGGGCGGCTACCGAGACTCCGGGCACCGTCTACGACGACAGCGCCGCGGCGACGAACCTGTTCGTGATGCACAACCGGATGCACGACTTCTCCTACTTCCTTGGCTTCACGGAGCAGAACTGGAACGCACAGGCCAGCAACTTCGGCCTGACCGAGCTCCGCCAGGAGAACGACCCGCTCGTCGGAGACGTGCAGTCCGGCGCGCAGACGACCACGCGTGACAACGCGAACATGATCACGCTGCCCGACGGGGCGTCGTCGATCACGAACATGTACTTCTGGCAGCCGCTCGCAGGCTCGTTCTACTCACCCTGCGTCGACGGCGACTACGACCAGAGCGTGATCGGCCACGAGTTCGGTCACATGATCGAGAACCGCATGATCGGCAAGGGCAACACCCGCGCCGGCTTCCACGCCGGTGCCATGGGTGAGGCCTTCGGCGATCTCGACGGGATCGAGTACCTCGTCGAGAGCGGCTTCGAAGACTCATACGTCGCCGGGGCATACGCGACCGGCAACAAGGAGCACGGGATCCGCAACTACGTCATGAACTGGCCGCGCACGGGTGCCATCCCGGCGCCGGCGACGTTCCCGCACGTCGATCCGCTGAACTTCAGCGACATCGGCTACGACACGCCCGGGAACGAAGTGCATTCCGACGGCGAGATCTGGGTCGCCATCAACAACACCGTCCGGCAGGGCCTGGTCGACAAGTACAACGGCTCCTTCCCGGCGAGCGACACAGGGCTCCAGGCACAGTGCGAGGCGGGCGAGCTGCCCTCCCAGAACTGTCCGGGCAACCGCCGCTGGATCCAGCTCTACTACGACTCGATGCTGCTCGACCCGACCGCTCCGACCATGATCGACGCGCGGAACTCGATCCTCGCGGCCGACATGATGCGGTACGGCGGGGCGAACCAGACCGCGATCTGGCACGCCTTCGCGCTGCGCGGGCTCGGCCAGAACGCGGCCGTACACCCGGCACCGCCGGCGGCTAACCGCTGCACGGGGACGCCGATCGAGGACTGCGATCCGGTGCCGGACTTCTCGTCGCCGCTCGACGACAACGCGACGGTGACGTTCAACCTGGTCTCCAAGGACACGGGCGACCCGGTTGTCGGCAACGTCTACGTCGGCAACTACGAGAACCGCGTGTCGCCGGTCGCCGACACCGATCCCGCGACGGTCAACTCGGGGATCGACGTCAACCGCGACGCAACCGCGGCCTTCGCACCCGGCAGGTACGACTTCATCGCCGTGGCGAAGGGCTACGGGGCCTTCCGCTTCAGTGCGACGTTCAACGCGCACCAGACGAAGACCCAGAACGTCGTGATGCCGACCAACTGGGCCTCGGCCCAGGGCGGCGCCACGGCCACCGGTGACGGGACGACCCCCGGCGCTGCGATCGACGAGACCGAGACGACCAACTGGAACGCCGACGGTCGTGCAGCGGACGGGACGCTCTCCGGTATCGCCGGGAAGCAGATCACGATCGACCTGGCCGGAACGGCGGCCCGGAGGGTGACGGACGTCGCGGTCAGCGCGATGA
Organism: Gaiellaceae bacterium; assembly: GCA_036522595.1. GTDB lineage: Bacteria > Actinomycetota > Thermoleophilia > Gaiellales > Gaiellaceae > AC-32. The sequence goes on along the minus strand of DATDFL010000189.1, from coordinate 4,380 downwards.
TCGCCCCCACCCAGAGCCGCTTCTCCGCGCTGCGGTCGTTCGAGCTGTGGGCGTGCAACGCGGCGGCCGGAGCGGACTGCTCCACGGACGCCGGGTTCACGAAGGTCTACACGAGCTCGCCGGACGCATTCCCCGGCGACGCTCCACGACCGAACGGGCCACAGCTGATCCTGCGCGACTTCCCCGTGCCGAGCTTCCGGGCGACGCACGTGAGGCTGCGTGTCCTGACCAGCCAGTGCACCGGCGGGCCCGCCTACCAGGGCGAGCAGGACGCCGATCCGACGGCCACGACCGACTGCGACACGAACGTGTCGGCAGCGAGCACCCGGCGGTTCGTCCGCACCGCCGAGATCCAGGTGTTCAGCTCGACCCCGAACGACGGCTAGAGCCGAGCATCACGTCTGACCGAGAGGGCCGGGCACGCGCCGGCCCTCTCGCTTTCTCAGGCCTTAGCCGCAGGCGATCTCGGAGAGGTTGAACCCGGCGTGGCTGCCCTGCGAGCCGGTGGCCGTGACGGTGAGGCTCCCGCAGCTGCTGGGCTTGGAAAGGCTGGTGGTGAAGTTGCCGCTGGAGTCCGCGCGCGTGTCCTTGGCGTGCGTCTCCGGCCCGTTCACCGCGAGGTGCACCTTCTCGCCGGGCCGGAACCCCGTGCCCGAGACCCTGAGCGGGCTCTGGCTCACCGGCTTCAGCTGGGGGTGCTGCGAGCTGCCCGAGGCCGACGGTGCGGCCGATTGTCCGCCTCCGCATGCGCTCAGGGCGAGCGCTGCGAGCGCGAGCGCGCTGGTACGCCACATGCCATCGAGTCTAGTGACGGGCTCGAGGCGCACCGCGATCTCGTCCCGCGAACGGGCGAGCGTGTCCGCTACGTGCCGCTGGCGCAGCTCCGCACGGAGTTTGCCGGCGCGCGTCGCGTGCTCAGCAGCCGCTAGTGGCGAACGCCCCGACCGGCCGAGCGACGGCGAGCTCGCCGGGGAGCCACCTCGGGCACGAAGACGACGTTCTGCGCCTGCCGCGGGTCGTTGCTCTCATCGACCTCGAAGCTGACGATCTTGTGAGCGCAGCGGCCGACGGGCCGCTCTTCGCCTGCGAAGCCGGTGCCTGCCACTGCAAGGCGCTCGCCCTCGTCGGTCATGATGAATCCGTGGTCCTTGGCCTCGTTGAACCAGAGCATCTGTCCTTGCATGGCGAGTCCTTTCGCTGGAAGGCAGCGCGCGCCACGTTTCCGCGGCGCGCGCCCGTGCTCGGTTAAACGGCCGTCAGCAGTACGACGTTCTTCGCCTCGGGGCCCTTGGGTCCCTCGGCGGCCTCGTACTCGACCTTCGCGCCCTCGGCGAGTGACTTGTAGCCGTCACCCGAGATCGCGGAATGGTGGACGAAGAGATCCTTGCCTTCGCCGCCCTCAGGGGAGATGAATCCGTACCCCTTCGCGTCGTTGAACCACTTCACTGTTCCAGTCGCCATAAAAAACACCTCCTCTACCGCTAATGAACGGTAGATGGGAGGCGTCGCCGACCAGATACTCGCTCCGTGAAATCTAAGCGTAGCACCGGCTTCGGCTCATTGCTCCAAACCGGCCAGCCGGGTGCGTGCCTGGGATGGCTCGACGCTCCTGCGGGCCGCGTTCACATAGACCGGTCAAGCCACCCGTCTGCAGAAGCTCGCCCGCATGGCGACAGCTGGGGCGGCACGTCGCCGCCGACGGCGATCGGGTGGCGCTAGGAACAGCCGGTGTTAGTCCCGCAGTCGCGGCACGTGTAGCAGCTGCCCGTCCTCACCATGCGGCCGCCGCACTTCGCGCACTCCACCGCATCCTCCCACGCGTTGAACAGGGCGGTCTGGCCCGGTGGCGACGCTTCGGCCGGTTCCGCGGAACCGCTGGAGTCCGATGCGTACTGCTGCGCTAGGCGCGCCTTGACCTCCGGCGAGAGGATCCCCGCTGCTTCCTGCTGCTCCGTGGTCAGGAACTTCTTGCCGAACCAGCGGAAGATGTAGTCGACAATCGACTTCGCCACGCGGATGTCGGCGTCGTTCGTCATGCCGCTCGGCTCGAAGCGCATGTGGGTCAGCTTCGAGACGTAGACCTCCGGCGGGACGCCGTACTGCAGGCCCATCGACACGGCGATGCACAGCGAGTTCATCAGGCCGGACATCGTCGTCCCGTCCTTGGCGATGTCGACGAAGATGTCGCCGGGCGTGCCGTCCTCGTACAGGCCGACGTGGATGTAGCCCTCGTAGTCGCCCACGCGGAACTTGCGACCAACCTCGACGCGGTCCTCCGGTAGCCGGCGCCGCTGCGTCAGAGGCACCGGTGGGACGGCGTCCGCGATCAGCTTCTCGCCCTTGCCGCTCAGAGGCTGCGCGACCTTGCAGTTGTCGCGGTAGATCGCGATCGCCTTCACGCCCAGCTTCCAGGCGTCCAAAAGCAGCTCCGACACCTCGTCCACCGACACCGTCTCGGGCAGGTTCACCGTCTTCGAGATCGCGCCCGAGATGAACGGCTGGACGGCGCCCATCATCTTCACGTGCCCGGTGTAGTGGATCGCGCGCTCGCCGATCGCGCAGTCGAAAACCGGGTAGTGCTCCGGCTTCACGTACGGCGCGCCGATCACGGCGTTGCGCTCGTCCACGAACGCGACGATCTCCTCGACCTCGCGCGGCGCATAGCCCAGCTTCTCGAGGGCCATCGGCACGGTCTTGTTCGGGATCGTGATCTCGCCGCCGCCGACCAGCTTCTTCGACTTCACCAGAGAGAAGTCCGGCTCGACCCCGGTCGTGTCGCAATCCATCATGAAGCTGATCGTCCCGGTGGGGGCCAAGACGGTCGCCTGTGCGTTGCGGTAGCCGTGCACCTCGCCGAGGTCAATCACGTCGTCCCAGGCCTTGCGGCAGGCGGCGAGCATGTCCTTCGGCACCGAGTCCGCGTTCTCGATGTTCCCCACCGCGGCGCGGTGCATCATCATCACGCTCAGCATCGGCGCCTTGTTCACAGCGTGGCCGGCGAAGGCGCCCATCCGCGCGGCGATCTCCGCCGACTTGCGGTAGGCGCGGCCGGTCATCAGCGCCGTGATCGCCGCCGCGTAGGCGCGACCCTCGTCGGAGTCGTACGGCAGCCCGCGCGCCATCAGCAGCGCGCCGAGGTTCGCGTAGCCGAGCCCGAGCTGGCGGTAGGCCTTCGCGTTACGCCCGATCTCGGGGGTCGGATACGACGAGTAGCCAACTGCGATCTCCTGCGCGAGGAAGACCACGTCGACAGCGTGCTCGAACGACTCGACGTCGAACTCGCCGTCCTCGCGGCGGAACTTGAGGAGGTTCAGCGAGGCGAGGTTGCAGGCCGAGTCGTCGATCGACATGTACTCCGAGCACGGGTTCGACGCGTTGATCCGCGAGGTGTTCGGCAGCGTGTGCCACTTGTTGATCGTCGTGTCGTACTGGACGCCCGGGTCGGCCGAGCGCCACGCGGCGTCGGCGATCTGGCGCAGCAGCTCGCGCGCCTTCGTCGTGTCGACAACGGTGCCGTCGGTGCGGGCGGTCAGGTTCCAGTCGGCGTCAGCATCGGCGGCCTCCATGAACGTGTCCGTGACGCGCACCGAGTTGTTGGCGTTCTGGTACTGGATCGAGGCCCAGTCGCCCGAGTCGAGCGACATGTCGTAGCCGTGCGCCTCGAGGACGCGCGCCTTCTCCTCCTCCTTGGCCTTGCACCAGATGAACTCCTCGATGTCCGGGTGGTCGACGTCGAGGACGACCATCTTCGCCGCGCGCCGCGTCTTGCCGCCGGACTTGATCGTGCCGGCGCTCGCGTCGGCGCCGCGCATGAAGCTCACCGGCCCGCTCGCGTAGCCGCCCTTGGAGAGCTGCTCCTTCGACGAGCGGAGCTTCGAGAGGTTGACCCCGGAGCCCGAGCCGCCGCGGAAGATGATCCCCTCGCGGCGGATCCAGTCGAGGATCGACTCCATCGAATCGTCGATCGAGAGGATGAAGCAGGCGCTGCACTGCGGGGTCTCCTCGAAGCCGACGTTGAACCAGACCGGCGAGTTGAAGGCGGCGTACTGGTTGACCAGGATCGCCTTCAGCTCGGCCTCGAAGGTCTCGGCCTCTGCCTCGTCCGCGAAGTAGCCGCCCTCTCGGCCCCAGCCGCCGATCGTGTCGACGACGCGGCCGATCATCTGCTTGACGCTCTGCTCGCGCTCGGGGCTGGACATGCGGCCGCGGAAGTACTTCTGCGCGACGATGTTCGTCGCGGTCTGACTCCAGAACTTGGGGAATTCCACGCCCTTCTGCTCGAAGACCGGGCCGTCCTTGCCGGGGATCAGGGCGTCGCGCGTCTCCCACTCGATCTCCTCGAACGGGTCGCGTCCGGGGATCGTGAACAGGCGGCGCACG
>DATDFL010000188.1:0-19947 GCA_036522595.1 Gaiellaceae bacterium | reverse complement strand
GCTGAGGCTACATCCGGAAGACGCCGAACGTCGTCTCGGGGATCGGGGCATTCAAGGCCGCTGAGATGCCCAGCGCGAGCACGCGGCGGGTGTCCTTCGGATCGATGATCCCGTCGTCCCAGAGCCGCGCGGTCGAGTAGTACGGGTTGCCTTCGGCCTCGTACTTGGCGCGGATCTCGTCGGGATCGGCGTCGCCGACCATGGTGAGGACTGTCGCCGCCTGCTCGCCGCCCATCACGGAGATGCGCGCATTCGGCCACATCCAAAGCTGGCGCGGCGAGTAGGCGCGGCCGCACATCCCGTAGTTCCCGGCGCCGAACGAGCCGCCGACGATGACGGTGAACTTCGGCACCTCGGCGCAGGCGACCGCGGTCACGAGCTTGGCGCCGTCGCGCGCGATCCCGCCGGCCTCGTACTCCTTGCCGACCATGAAGCCGGTGATGTTCTGCAGGAAGACGAGCGGCACGCGGCGCTTGCAGGCGAGCTCGACGAAGTGCGCGCCCTTGGCCGCCGACTCGCCGAAGAGGACGCCGTTGTTGGCGAGGATCCCGACCGGGTAGCCCTCGATCCGCGCGAAGCCGCACACGAGGGTCTCGCCGTAGAGCGCCTTGAACTCGTGGAAGCGCGAGCCGTCGACGAGGCGCGCGATCAGCTCGCGCGGGTCGACCTGCTCCCGGAAGTCGTTCGGGATCAGGCCGTAGAGCTCCTCCGGGTCGGCTGCGGGCGACTCGGGGCGAGCGACTTCCCAGGGCGGTGCTTTGGGCGGGAGGTCGAGGTTGCGGACGATCTCGCGGACGAGAGCGAGCGCATGCTCGTCGTTCGTGGCGTAGTGGTCGGCGACTCCTGAGAGCCGCGCGTGAACGTCGGCGCCGCCGAGCTCTTCGGCGGTCACCTCCTGGCCGGTCGCGGCCTTCACGAGCGGGGGGCCGCCGATGAAGATCGTGCCGGTCCCCTTGACGATGATCGTCTCGTCGCTCATTGCCGGGACGTACGCGCCGCCGGCGGTGCAGGAGCCCATCACCGAAGCGATCTGGGGGATGGCTTTCGCCGAGAGGCGCGCCTGGTTGTAGAAGATCCGCCCGAAGTGCTCACGGTCGGGGAAGACGTCGGCCTGCAGCGGCAGGAAGGCGCCGCCAGAATCGACCAGGTAGATGCACGGGAGGCGGTTCTGCTCGGCGATCTCCTGTGCGCGGAGGTGCTTCTTGACGGTGATCGGGAAGTAGGTGCCGCCCTTGACCGTCGCGTCGTTCGCGACGAGGACGCACTCGCGGCCCTCGATCACGCCGATCCCGGTGACCATGCCGGCGCCGGGGGCCTGGCCGTCGTACATCTCCCAGGCGGCGAGGGCCGAGAGCTCGAGAAAGGCGGTGTCCGGGTCGAGAAGGCGGTCGATTCGCTCGCGCGCCGTCATCTTGCCGCGAGAGCGGTGCTTCTCGAGGGCCTTCTCGCCACCGCCGCGAGCGACCTCGGCGGTGCGCTCGCGCAGCTCCGAGACGAGCTCCTCCATCCGCGCGCGGCGCTGCTCGAATGCCTCCGAGCCCTCCGCCTGCGTGGTCAGCACCGCCACGGGCTGAGCCTACAGCGTGCTGTGCGCCAGAATCTCTGTATGAGAACCGCAGGCGTGGCGCTGATCGTGGGCCTCGCGGCGCTTGCGCCCGGTGCTACCAAAGCGGCTTCCCCAGGGCTGACCTACCTCGTTTCGGGGGCGAGAACGCCGGCCTATGACGACTTCGTCGAGGTCCTGGCGCCTGACGGACACGTCCGGCGGGTCCTCACCCGCGGCGGGCATGCCCCGGTCGACGCGCGTTGGGCGCCAGACGGATCGATGCTCGCGTGGACCGACGGCTCGGGGCTCAACGTCGCGCGGCGCGACGGGCGCGCTCGGCGCGTTCTCGTTCCTCTACCGCGCCACTGCGGGCAAGTCTGTGCGCCGCTCTCGTTCGGCTGGTCACCGGACGGGCGCAAGCTCGTCGTCGGCGGCGCGGGGGCGCAGACGAACCGGCTCCTCGTCGTGAAAGTGCGGACAGGAGCGAAAACCGACCTCGTCAGGCCGCGTCCGTTCGTCGAGTTCCAGGTCTTCGGCTGGTCGTCGAAGGGCTTGATCGGGTACACCCGCACGAGCGGGAATCCCGGGACTGACACGTGCTGCGGGCTCGAGCTCTTCGCCTCGCTGTCCGATGGGACTCGAGTCCGCCGCCTGTTCAGTTTCGCCGAGCCGATCCACGACGCGCCGTTCGCTTCATGGTCGCCGGATGGCCGTTCGATCGCCTTCACCAGCGATGGACGCGACGCCCCGGACCCGCGTTTCGCAATCATCGATGTCGCGACCGGCCACGTCCGGCGCATCACCACCGTTTCTCCGATGGTCGAGACACCGGAATGGTCGCCCGACTCAAAGCGACTGGCCGTGGTCGCCGGCCACGTGGTCACGCTCGACACCCGCGGTCAAAACTGGCGGCAGCTTCCAGTCCTTGCGCCCGACGGCGCGTTTCTCGCCTGGACGAAAAGCGGCGCCTTGGTCATCGCGCGAGGAGCGAAAACGAGCGAGGTGCTCGTGAGCCGTGATGGCCGGAGCCGGCCCAGGCTCGCGTTCCGCATGCCGCCACGGCACGTCATCCTCTCGATCGACGCGCGCTGACCGCGGATTACACTCAGCGCGTGCCCGGCGCCGTCACGGAGCACCGCGAGGCCGACGTCATCCTCGACGTTGAGCTCGACCGCGGGCTCCTGTTCCTCGTCATCGCAAACCTCGGCCGACTCCCCGCTCATTCCGTCCGCTTCCGCTTCGCACAGCCGCTACACGGCCTCGGCGGCGACAAGCGCATCGACCGCCTGCAGATCTTCCGCCGCCTTGAGTTCCTCGGCCCCCGGCGGCGCATCCGCGTGTTCCTGGACCGCACAGCGGCCTTCTTCGGCCGCGACGAGCCGACCGAGCTGGAGGTGACCGTCACCTGGCGGAACGACCGAGGCGAGCGCCACCAGCGTGAGATCCGCCATGACCTTGCTGCCTACCGCGACTTCCCCTACCTGGAGGTGCCTGACGATGCCCGCCGCGCGACATGACCCGTTCCTGAACTTCAACTTCGTCGTCGAGATCGGCGGCACCACCGTCAGCACCCTGCGCGAGGCCGACCTGCCGGTAGGCACGATCGAGATCGCCGAGTACCGCGAGGGCAACGAGCGACAGAACTCTGGCCGCCGCCTCCCGGGGCGAGTCACGTTCTCGCCGCTGATCCTGCGTCGAGGCTTCACCGTCGACCGGACGTTCTTCGACTGGTGGCGCGCCGTCGCCGAAGGGAATCTCGATCGCCGCAACGTCTCGGTGATCCTCCGCGACCAGACCGGCCAGTCGGTCGCCCGCTGGAACTTCAGGAATGCGTTGCCGACGAAGTACGACGCCCCGTCGTTTCGCGCGCAGAGCAACGAGGTCGCCATCGAGTCCCTCGAGCTCGCCGTCGAGGGGATGGAGCTCGCCGACTAGGCGCGGGGGTCTTGCTCTTCGGCGACCGCGGCGGCCTCGCCGATTTTCTCGACGACGAGGTAGGTCGAGTGCCGCTCGACGACCGTCGCGATGTCGGCGTCCTCGTGTCCTGGCAGGACGAGGAAGCGGCGCGAGTAATTCCTCACGGCCTCGTACTGGCCGCGGGTGACCTCGATCATCTCGTTGCAATCCTCCTGAGGGCACTCGCAGACGAACCCGACCAGCAGTGAGCCGTTCAGGTCGTAGCCGCCGGTCTCGAGCTCGATGATCCTCTCGTTTACCTCCCGGAAGAGGGCCTCGTTTCGAGCACGCCGCCGCTTATCTTTGTCCACTCCCGGCGATTTTCGCGCGTGCCGTCGTTTCCGACAACCCCGTACGGGGCAGGCTGCGCGCGTGATCTCCGCCGCGCGGGCTGCAAAGAATGAAGCTACGTTCAGGGAGCAGAACGAGAAGCTGAAGCAGCGGGCGGAGGAGCTCGAGCTCGGCGACGCCCGGACGCCGTTCCTTTGTGAGTGCGACGACGAGCGGTGCACCCGAGTCGTGCTCCTGACCGGCGACGAATACCAACAGGTGCGGGCACACCCGCTTACCTTCGTTCTCGTTTCCGGCCACCAGGCTCCGGACGACCTCGTCGAGCACGAAAACCCCGACTACGTGATCATCCAGAAGACCGGCGAGAAGGCGCGGCTCGTCGAGCAGCGCTACCCGCTCGCCTAGTCGCCCTTCTCCCGCTCCAGCTGCGCGCGGCGGCCGAGCGGCAGTGCGTACCAGCAGAGCCCGAAGACAACCGCCGTGAGCGCCGTTACCGCGATCGTCATCGGCGTCTTGAAGAGGAAGTCCGCGATCACGAAGATGCTGCAGGTCATGGCGACAGCCAGGACGCCGAGGCCGGCGATGATCAGGCGGTTCGAGGTCTCGAGGAGCTGCTCCTTGTCGTGGTGGCGGAAAACGAAGCGGTGGTACGCGCTCGGCGTGATGAGCAGCGCGGTCGCGAGCAGCGTCGTGACGAGCGCCGCGAAGTAGACGTCGCGATCCAGCTCGCTCAGCTTCGGAAAGCCGTTCGCAAACGGAATCGCGAGCAGGAAGGCGAACAGCACCTGCACTCCCGGGAGCGCGACGCGAAGCTCGTTGAGAAGCTCGATCAGCTCCCGATTGCGCCGCTCGTCGGGGCTCTCGCGATCCGCGTCAGCCACCGGTCGATCGTAGGCGTGCCGACGGACGCGCTCGTCAGCGCCAGAGCGATCGCCAGATGCCGGCGCGACCGAGCGCGCGTCCGAGAATCTTGTTCTTGGCCCGCCGGCTGATCCGCTTCGGATCGCCGGAGGCGACGGCCTCCACGTCTCCGAGCGTGCGAGCCGACTTGTAGAGAAAACTGCGCAGCTTCATACGAATGAGCTTAGTGGGCCGCTGCTCAATGTTCGAGCCGCCGCACGGCCGTCTCCAGGCGCTGGAGTCTCTGCATCACTTCACGTAGCTCGAGCAGCACCTGGTCGACGCTGAAAAGCTCCTCTGCGACCTCATCCTCGACTTGCTCCACCTCGGCCGCGATGAAGCGCTGCGAGATCGCCCCGATCACGAGGGTGAGAAAGCCGATGCCAACCAGCATCACTGCCATGGCTATCGCTCGGCCGGCCTCCGTTGCCGGCGTTACGTCGCCGTAGCCGACGGTCGTCATCGTCGAGACGGCCCAGTAGACCCCGGTCCAGGTGGAGTGGTGTTCCGCTTCCGCGAAAGCCGCGCCCCCGCCGAGGGCGGTGAAGGCGGCCAGCAGGGCGGCGTAGCGGATGCCCTCCTGACTCACGAGTTCCCGCATGAACCTCACGAGCCAGATCAGGCGCAGCAGGCGCAGCAGCCGGAAGAGGCGCGCGGCCTGCAGCGAGCTCGGGAGGAAGGGCGGCGTGAGTACGACGATCGCCACCTCGAGAAGGTGGCTCCGAAGCCAGGCACGGCGGTCGCGCAGGACGAGCAGCATCGCGACCACCTCGAAGGCGAACACCGACCAGATGGCCCAGTTTGCAATTGCAGCCGCGTGCTTCCAGGCGCCGCCCATGTGCCGCTGCTCGATGACGATCACGGGCACGGTGAGCAGGGCCGCGATCAGGAGCGGCACGTTGAGAATTCTGGCCAGCCGTTCGCTTCGTTCGTCCATCGGCCTGAGGCTTGGCACTTTCGAGCACAAGTGGCAACATCCTTCGGACCGCGAAATAGCGCAGGAGGTTCGAGTTGATACGGGCTAGAAGCGTGGCGGCACTGCTCGGAGCCGGCGCCATCGCACTGGGCGTCACCGTCGCATCGCCCGCGCACGGCACAACGCTTTCTCTGTGGACGAACTGCACCCACGTCCACACGAAATACCGCCATGGAATCGGGAGGCTCCATGCGCACGACCACACCAGGAGCGGAAGGAACCCGGTGAGGAACTTCTTCCGGAGCACGAAGCTCTACAACCTCGGGATGCGCCACAACAGCGATCTGGATCGCGACGGTGACGGTGTGGCCTGCGAGCAGCACTAATCAGCGAGAAGGGGGATCGAGCCCAGTGCCGAACACCACGACCTATGACGCAGCAGCACCTAGCCGCCGAACTCTCGTTGCTGGCCACTGAGGCCGATTCCGTCGAGAAGGCGCTCGTACAGGCGCGAGCCGAGCTGGCGCGGGAACGGGAGCGTCGAAAGCGGTCCGAAGCCCAGGCTCAGGACCTCCGCGAACAGCTAGCGCTCGCCCGCAGGAGAGCCGATACGGCAGAGCGCGAGCTCGGCAAGATCGGCGCGAGCATCCAGGCCGAAGCTCACAAGACGCGTGTCCGCCAGCGGGAGCTTCAGGCGCGGCTCGAGCAGGCCCAGCAGGTCAATGAGGTCCTCCAGCACGACCTGGAGCAAACGGAGAGCGAACGCCGTGCGCTCGAGACCAATCTCCACGAGGTCCTCGGCAACCTGAGACACGCTGCCCAGAAGGCCGGCCCACGCCTGGGCACAGCTACGGCTGACGACGAAACTCTGGTCGTCCCGAGCGAATCGCCCGACAACGGTTGGTGAACTGAAGCGCCGCTAGAACGGCGCTTTGCCGCGAGTCTTTCGCCCGGCCTCCGCGCTCTTGTTCGTCGCCTTGCGCGAAGTGCTGAACGACTTGGACAGCAGGCGGCCCAGGATTCCCGGGGCGGTTCCGCCTGCCCGCGCGCCGGCACCGAGCGTCCGGCCGACGGCCTTCTGAGGCCAGATCGAAAGGCGCGGCGCGATCACGGCGAGGAGAAACAACACGATGCAGACAGCGATGATGGCGCCGATCACCATGTCTTTCGTCGTATCCAGGGGAGCAACCCGCCAAACGGAGGAGATCCCACCGAAAGTGACGATGGCCCGCGTAGCGGGCCGGACTTTCGGTGGAGAAGCAGGGGCGGCAGGACTCGAACCTGCAGCCCCCGGTTTTGGAGGCTTAGGCTGCTTGAGCAGCCATGCGGGTTTGCGCCTCCTGCGTACCACTCTGCGTACCACTCGGCAACTGAACGACCTTCCCGGCGACGGCGCCGCAGAGGTACTCGTCTAGGCGCGCCGCGTCCTCGATCAGCTGGCCTTCGAGCTGGTGCCGGTAGCGGTTCGCAACCGAGGCGTTAGCGTGGCCCATGTAGCGGTCCGCCCGCGTCTCCGAGATCCCGGCCGCGTCGAGGTAGGTCGAATACAAATGGCGGCACTCGTGGAGCGAAGACGCATGGCCGCTGGGGGTGCAGAGCCTAGGCGGGTTAGGCTCCTAGACTGCTCTCCGTGAAGGCCGCCCGTGCCGGAGCGCGGACGGGGAGACGTTCGCCCTCAACGCTTCGGCTTAACGGTGATGCTGACCGGGCTGCTCGTCGTTGCGGCGCCCGAGTTGTCCGTCGCCCTCGCGGTCAGAACGTGGTTTCCACTCGGGACATTCCGCCAGGTCCACGAGTACGGCGCACTCGTATCGGTAGCGAGCACCGTCGTCCCGTCGCGGAACTGGACGCTCGTGACCGTGCCGTCCGGATCGCTCGCGGTCGCCGTCAGCGTGATCGTCGGTTTCCAGGAGAAGACCGCGCCGTCGACCGGTGAGGTGATGCTCACCGTCGGCGGGGTGTTGGCGCTGACGGTAATCATCGAGGCCACGCTGGTCGTGGAGGCGCCGAGATCATCGGTGGCGCGGGCGGTAAGCGAGTATGTCCCCGCGACGACGCCGCTCCAGGTGAACGTGTACGGCGCCGTCGTATCCTCGCCGAGCTTCGTCGTGCCGTTGAAGAACTCCACTTTCGCGACCGTGCCGTCGATGTCGGACGCCGTCGCCGCGAGATTCACGGTGGCGGGGGCGGGGAAGGTCGCGCCGTCGGTCGGCTGCGTGAGCGTGACCGTCGGCGGCGAGTTCCCCTGGAGGTTGACCATGCTGGCGACGGAAGGGACGCCGTTCGCCTCGACGATGAAGAGCATGTAGTAGCCGGGCGGGGCGATATTGGCATTTGCCGGTGCCTTGGCAGTGATGCTCGTCGCACCGGCGGTGAAGGAGAGCGGGACATACCGCTGCTCCATGTTGTTCGAGTGCGTCACCGCCCCCAGCCGGACGAGTGCGACCTTGCTGATTGAGGCCGGATTCGCAGTCGTGATGGCCATCGATGCGCCGTAGGTCGTGGACGCCGGCGCGGCGTCGATGGTCGGGCGCGGGGCCAGGGTGCCATCAGCCTGGAAGAGGTAGGGCGGCGAGAAGATCTCCGCGTTCTTGGCCAGGTAGCCGACCTGGTCGCAGACCCCGCAGATCCCGCCGCCGGCGGAGAGCACCCGCCCGTCGGGCAGCAGCAATGCGGTCGAGTGATACTGACGCGTGATCTGCTCAGAGGCCAGAGTGCGCCACTGAGCGGTCGCCGGGTTCCACTGCTCGGCCGCGTAAACGCCGGCGTTCAAGTCGACGAGCGAGGCGCCCGACGAGTTGCCCCCGGTCGCGAGCACGGTTCCGTCCGCCAGCACCGTCAGGTTGAATTGCCGGCGGCCGAAAGCCATGGGCGCCGTTGGCGTGACCTGAGGCGTGGCCCCGTTGAAGTCGACAACCCGGGCGTCCGTCGTCGACGGGCCGCCGCCGGCAATCAGCATCTTGCCCACGTCGTAGAGCGCGTGACCGCCGTAGTCGCGGGTGATCGAGTCCCGTTGCCCCAGCGTCTGCCACGCTCCGGTCCCGGTGGGGTTCAGCGCGCGCAGGGTCGGATCGGGACCCGAATAGAGCGCCAGGCCACTCGGAGCGACGTCCAGCCACGGATACAGCGGCAAGCTGAGCGATGCGGTGCTGAGCGATCGCAGGCTGCCAGCGAGGGTACGGGCCTCGGGGGTATTGACCCGGCCCGAGGTGATGAGCATCTCGCCGTTGTTGAGCGGCGTGACGGTTGGATACCAACGCCCGGCCGCCATGTTCGGGCCTTGGCTCCAGAGGTTCGTGGCGGCATCGAAGAGGGTGGTCTGGACGATCCCGTCCAGCTGCTGGTCCAAGTTTCCACCCGCGATGAAGATCCGCCCGTCGACGAGATGCGCGAGGCCGCTGCAGAAGATGTTGTAGCCGAGGTTGAGGTCAACGGAAGTCTGGGTCCCAGTCGCCGGGTCCCACACGGTCGCGCGGGTGTGGTCCTGCACGGGGTAGGTCTCGGTGGCGTGGTCGCCGATCGAGTCGTAGGCAAGGACCTTGCCGTTCGGCAGCAGGGCCAGGTTGATGCCAACCACGGGCCAGTCGATGACGGGACCCCACTGGCCCACGTCCTGAGGGCCGCCAGCGACGGCTGTGGCCGCCATAGATGCGAGCGCGCTCACGGCACGCGTGTGAGCATCGAGCCTTCGCTCCTGCGCAGGAGTAAGCGTGACCGCATCCTCGGCCGCGTGGCCGGCAGCAGTCATGGTGTTTGGATCGTGCGCTCGGGCGGCAGGGGCCAGGAAGGCGGTCGCTGCGATTGTCGCGATGAGCGTGACGCGAAGTCGGGACACGGCATGCCTCCTAGCCGACGTCTCGTCCGACCCTATGCGCCCTAAGTAACGGTTCCTACTAGCTGAAGGTGGAGTTTCGGGGCAACTGAGGTCGGGTCGTCGACGTACTCGTCGCGGGCGACGACGTCAAGCCTTTCGCGCAATTCGGGGCCGATGCGGATGCTCTGCGAGGCTGAAGCGAGGATCTTGATTTCTGTGCTCAACGTCGTGACCTCCAGTTCGCTTGTGGTTTCACTTGAACCCCGCCCCAGTCAACCCGATTTCCGAGCGGTCTTGAGCGGTTTCCAACGGCAAGGGAGAGCGAGCTGTGAGATGCCAAAACCCGCCTAGCGAAGCGGGTTTCGGCTTGATCTGGCCCACAGGGGCGGCAGGACTCGAACCTGCAACCCCCGGTTTTGGAGACCGGTGCTCTGCCAATTGAGCTACGCCCCTAGGGGTTGCAACGCCAGTGTATCGGCGCTCCTTCTAGAGTCGGGTCATGGCTCCGCCACCGCCACGGCCGGCCCTCGGCGCGCTTTTCCTGGTGCTCGCGGTGGCGTTCGTCGGCATCGCCGCGGCTGCCGCGCAAGCCGTGGATACCAACAAGGGACTAGTTGTCCTCGTGATCGCCGCAGGAGCTCTCGCTCTGTGGCTTCTTACTCTGGCAGTGCGCAATCTGAGGAGACCGCGGCCCTGAGGCGTCGCTTGCGATGCCGGTCTCAGGATGCGCGGGCTTTGCCCGTGCGTCCGTCTGAAATGAACGGTCGAAGCGAGGGAATCCAATCCCGACGGATCTAAGTCGTATCCTCTGACCGTGGGCCAGGACGAGACGCAGCAGCTCTGGCGTGAATTCCGCAAGAGCAAGGATCAGGCTGTCCGGGACCGCCTGATCCTGACCTACGCGCCGCTCGTCAAGTACGTCGCGGGCCGGCTCGGCAGCGGGCTGCCTGCGCACGTCGACGAGAACGACCTCGTCTCGTACGGGCTGCTCGGGCTGATCGGCGCGATCGAGCGCTTCGACCCAGACCGCGACATCAAGTTCGAGACCTACGCGATCGCGCGCATCAAGGGCTCGATCATCGACGAGCTCCGCGCGATGGACTGGGTGCCGCGCTCCGTCCGCTCCCGCGCCCGCGACATCGAGCGCGCCATCGGTGAGCTCGAGCGCAAGCTGCACCGCGCCCCGACCGACGAGGAGATCGCCGAGAAGCTCGGCGTCACCACCGACGAGCTGAACGACAGCCTCTCCGAGATCGGCCGCTCGTCCATCGCCGCGCTCGACGAGCTCTGGACGATCTCGTCCGGCGGCGGGGGAGACCAGGTCGCCCTGATCGACACGATCGAGGACACGACCGGCCCGGAGCCGCAGTCCGAGCTGGCTGCCACCGAGCTCAAGGAGGCGCTCGGCGAGGCGATCGCCCGCCTGCCCGAGCGCGAGAAGCTCGTCGTGACGCTCTACTACTACGAGGAGCTGACCCTCCGCGAGATCGGCGAGGTGCTCGGCGTGACCGAGTCCCGGGTCTCGCAGCTCCACACCAAGGCGATCCTCCGCCTGAAGGCCCGCCTCGCGGGGTCACCCGCTCGCGAGCCGCTCGGCCGCTAAAGATCGCCTTCCGATGGAACAGACCGGTTGATTCACCGCAAACGCGGTAACGTTCAGGGCCAGTCCAAAGGGGTCTAGAGAAAGGACGTGGGAGAGTGAAACACCGCAGACTGCTGGTCCTCGCGGGGGGAGTGAGCGCGGTCGCGCTCATAGCCTTCCTCAGCGTCGCGGCGGCGAGTAGCAGCAAGCCGGCGCACGTTCAGAGAGCGGCTGCGATCCAGGCGCCCAAGGTGCCGCACGCCGCCGCAATCAGGAAGAAGTACCACGGGCAGAAGATCACGTTCGTCGGAGACTCGGTCGGGAACGGTCACATCCGCGACACGAAGCTCGCCAAGCGTTTCTCCCGTGACACGGGCATCAAGGTCAGCGTCGTTCCGCACCCGTCGGCTTCGGACCAGTCGTACGCGCAGCTCGCGCGAGCGTTCTCGTCGAAGTCGTCTTCGATCGACGTGGCGATGCTCGACGTCGTCTGGCCGGGCGCATTCGCGCCGTACCTCGTCAACCTGAAGCCGAAGCTCGGCAAGCAGGCGAAGCTGCACATCAAGAGCATCGTCTCGAACGACACCATCGGCGGGAAGCTGGTGGCCATGCCGTGGTTCGGCGACTACGGGATCCTCTACTACCGCACCGACCTGCTGAAGAAGTACGGCTACTCGGCCCCGCCGAAGACCTGGACCGACCTCTTCAAGATGGCGAAGAAGATCCAGGACGGCGAGCGGAAGTCGAACCCGAACTTTGCCGGATTCGTCTTCCAGGGCAACGCGTACGAGGGCCTCACCTGCAACGCGCTCGAGTGGATCGCGTCTGCAGGCGGCGGCCATATCGTCGACAACGGCAAGGTCTCGATCGACAACGCCAAGGCCCGCACGATCCTGGACGCTTTCCGGACGCAGATCGGGAAGCTCACGCCGCAGGGCGTCACGACCTACCAGGAGGATCAGACCGAGCACGCGTTCGACAACGGCGACGCCGCGTTTGCCCGCAACTGGCCGTACCAGTATGGGATCGGCGCGGGGGCGGGCTCGAAGGTGAAGGGTAAGTTCAACGTCACGGTCCTGCCGCACGGCGCGACCGGCAGCTCGGTCGGCACCGTCGGCGGCTGGCAGCTCGGGATCTCGAAGTTCTCGAAGCACAAGGGTGCCGCGATCGAGTTCGTCCGTTACATGACGAGCCCCGCGGTCGAGAAGTTCGATGCGATCACCAACTCGAACGTGCCGACGATCGTGTCGGTGGCGAAGAACAAGGCCGTCGTGAAGGCCAACCCGTATCTGAAGCCCGCGATCGCGAGCGTTCCTCGCGTAACACGCCCAGGGAAGTTCTTCGGGACGCACTACAACGAAGCGTCGAAGGTGGTCTACCAGGGCATCAACCAGATCCTCACCGGCTCGCCCGCGAGCCAGGTCCTGCCTCAGATCAAGTCGAGGCTGCAGCAGATCAAGAAGTAGGCCGAACGGCCTGACGTAAGCGAGGGAGGATGGCGCCTGTCATCCTCCCTCACCTCTACCGATGAGCTCGGTCGCTACTCCAGCCCCGGTTCCACGCCGACGCCGCCGCCGGACGAAACTCCAGCGCCGGCAGACACGCCTTGGCTGGCTCCTGCTCCTGCCCGCGCTCGCGATCGTCGCCTTCGTGGCGATCTATCCGCTGGGCAAGACCGTCTATCAGAGCTTCACGAACCAGGAGTTTCTCGCCGGGCTCACCCCGACGAAGTGGGTCGGGCTCGACAACTACCACCAGATGTTCCACGACACGATCTTCAAGGACACGGTTGTCCTGACGATCAAGTTCACGGTTATCACGGTCGTGTTCGAGTTCGTCCTCGGCCTGATCGTTGCCCTCGTCGTCAACTCGAGCTTCAAGGGACGCGGCGTGATGCGCGCCGTGATGCTCGTCCCGTGGGCGATCCCAACGGTCGTCGCGGCAAAGATGTGGCAGTGGATGCTCGACGACACCAACGGCGTGATCAACGACCTCGCGATGCGGCTACACCTGATCTCGCACTCGCAGGCCTGGATCGTCCAGCACCCGCTCGCGTCGGTTAGCGCCGTGGACATCTGGAAGACCACGCCGTTCGTCGCGCTGCTGCTCCTGGCCGGGTTGCAGGTGATTCCGAACGACCTCTACGAAGCGGCGTCGGTCGACGGCGCGAACAAGCTGCAGCAGTTCTGGCGGATCACGCTGCCCCTGCTCCGGCCCGCGATCCTCGTGACGCTCATTTTCCGCACCCTCGATGCGCTGCGCGTCTTCGATGTCTTCTTCACCTTCTTCGGCAATCGACTTGGCCAGCAGTCCATGGCGGTCTACAACCAGGGCGTGATCGTCCAGGACGGGCACGTCGGGTACGGGGCGGCCCTCAGCGTCGCGATCTTCCTGATCATCGCGATCTTCGTCGTCATCTACGTCACGTTTGTCCGGGTGACCGAGCAATGAGCACCGCTGCCGAGAGCACGGCCGCGGTCCGTCCGGTCTCACGGTCGATCCGGCTCCGCCGAAGCCCGGTCGGACGTGTCCTGACGAAGGTCCCGTTCTGGATCCTGATCCTGGTCATCTTCGTCTACGCGCTCTTCCCGTTCTACTGGGCCGTGCGCTCAGCGATCACGCCCGACACGGAGCTTTTCGTCACACCTGTCAAGTACTTCCCGAGCCACCCGACCTGGGCGCACTTCCACGATGCGCTGAGCTCGAGCTTCTTCCGGAGGGCGCTACTGAATTCGACGATCGTCGCGGGCTCCGTGACGCTGCTCTCGCTGGCGATCGGCTCGACCGCCGCTTACGCCCTCGGTCGCTTTCGCTTCCGCGGCAGGTCGTTCGTGCTCTACCTGATGCTCTCGATGACGATCTTCCCGCAGATCGCCATCCTCGGCGCGCTCTACACGATGTTCAGCGGCTTCCACATCTTGAGCTTCCTCCACTTCCCGAAGCTCTACGACTCGCTCTGGGCGCTTGTTTTCAGCTATCTGATCTTCACCCTGCCGTTCACGATCTGGGTGCTCACGAGCTTCATGCGCGCTCTTCCCGGTGACCTCGAGGAGGCTGCCTACGTCGACGGGGCGACGCCGCTCCAGGTCTTCTGGAAGGTGCTGCTGCCGCTGATCGCTCCGGGGCTTGTGACAACGGGCCTGTTGGCGTTCATCGCCGCGTGGAACGAGTTCCTGTTCGCGGTCTCGTTCATTCAATCCCCGTCGCACTACACGGTGCCGGTCGCGATCTTCTCCTTCACCGGCACGAGCGGCAACGCCTTCCAGTTCCCGTGGGGGACGGTGATGGCTGCGACTGTGGTCGTGACGCTGCCGCTGATCGCCGCGACGTTGATTTTGCAGCGGCGCATCCTCGCCGGCCTGACCGCGGGAGCTGTAAAGGGCTAGATAGCCTCGCGCGTCTCGGGGTCGAAGAAGTAGAGCCTCGTCGTGTCGACCCCAAGCTCGACCTCCTGGCCGACCGCGATCCGTGACTTCGGGCTCACGCGGGCGACGAGCCGCGTGGAGACGTCCTCGTCCTCGCCGAGACGAACGTCTGCGTCCTCGCCGGCGTCCGCGGCCGCCGCGCTCGAGACGACGGCGGTCGCCTCGGTGCTGAAATGCACGAGCACCTCGGAGCCGAGCGGCTCGGTGAGGTCGGTCTTGACCTTGATCCGCCGGTCGGAGGGAGCGTCGGGCTCGATGCTGGTGTCCTCGAAGTCCTCCGGCCGGATCCCGAGGATGACCTCCTTGCCGACATAGTCCGCGAGGCCTGACCGGTTGCGGGCCGCCTGTTCGTCGACGGTCAGCTTGTGCTCGCCGAGCGTCACCTCGAGGTTGCCGTTGCTCTGCGTTAGCTTCGACTCGACGAGGTTGATCGACGGCGAGCCGATGAAGCCGGCCACGAATTCGTTCACCGGCTGGTCGTAGAGCACCTGCGGCGTGTCGACCTGCAGCAAGTGGCCCGCGTTCATGACGGCCACGCGATCGCCCATGGTCATCGCTTCGACCTGGTCGTGGGTGACGTAGATCGTCGTCACGCCGAGCCGGCGCTGCAGCTGATGGATCTCGGCGCGCATCTGCACGCGCAGCTTCGCGTCGAGGTTCGAGAGCGGCTCGTCCATCAGGAACGCCTGCGGCTCGCGGACGATGGCGCGGCCCATGGCGACGCGCTGGCGCTGGCCGCCCGAGAGCGCGCGTGGCTTGCGCTTGAGGAAGTCGTCGATTTGCAGAATTTTCGCCGCGCGCTCGACGCGCTGCTTGATCTCCTGCTTCGGCAGCTTGTGCAGCTTCAAGCCGAACGCGAGGTTGTCGTAGACGGTCATGTGCGGGTAGAGCGCGTAACTCTGGAAGACCATCGCGATGTCACGGTCGCGCGGCGTCAGGTCGTTCACGACGCGGTCGCCGATCCGGATCTCGCCGTCGGTGATCTCCTCGAGGCCGGCGAGCATCCGCAGAGCCGTCGTCTTTCCGCAGCCTGAAGGCCCGACGAGGACCATCAGCTCTCCGTCTTGGATCTCCAGCTCCAGATCGTGGACGGCCTGCGTCCCGTCCGGGTAGACCTTGGCGACGTGCTCGAAAGCGATCTCGGCCACGGCGGTCTGGAGCTTACTGGGCGGAGCGAGTCTGGATGAGGTGTCGGTAGTAGTTGAGCAGCGACTCCGGATCCGCGCGCTGGGCCTCCACATTCCGCGTCTCCGGGTCGATCGGCTGGAGCCAGGGCTCGCCGGTGGTGAAGCCGCCGGTCCGCGATGCGTCCCACTGCATCGGATGACGTAAGCGGTCCCGTCCGTGGCGGTCGTACGGCGGGTCGTGTCCAGGGCCGCTGGGCAGGCCGATCTCGTCGCCCTGATAGATGAACGCGGTGCCGGGGAGCGTCAGCAGGAGCTCGGCGGCTGCGCGAAGGTTCTCCTTGCCGACCCGCGTGGCGAGCCGTTCGAAGTCGTGGTTCGACATGACCCAGGCCACGCGCTTCAGCGCCTTGGCCGGCTCGATCGCGGCGCGGAGGGCCTCGGGCTCCCACGGCGCGAAGAGCAGCTCGAAGGCGAAGACGAGGTCGAGGTGCTCGAGCCAGCGTTCGTACTCGGCCGTCCCGAGGTAGACCTCGCCGACCAGCAACGCGTCGCCCGCCGCCTCACGCAGCGCTTCGAGTGCGTCGACGGCTTCTGCGCGGTTCGAGGAGTAGACGTGCTCCAGCTCGCCGAACTCGCCCGTGTGCGGCAGCGGGAACGAGCCGGTCGCAGGCGGATCGTCGCGGAGCTGCGCGTCCTTGACGATGGCGGTCAGCGCGTCGACGCGGAACCCGTCCGCCCCGCGGGCGAGCCAGAAGCGCACGACGTCCTGCATCGCGGCGACGACCTCCGGGTTCCGCCAGTCGAGGTCGGGCTGCTCCGGATAGAACGTGTGCAGGTACCAGCGGCCGCTGACCTCGTCGCGGCTCCAGGCCGAACCGCCGAAGGCCGAGCGCCAGTTGTTAGGCGGCCCGTCGACCGGCGACCAGATGTACCAGTCCGGATGCTCGCGGAACCAGGGGTGCTCGATCGAGGTGTGCGATGGGACGAGGTCGAGGAGGATCTTCAGCCCCCGCTCGTGCGCCTCGCTGACCAGCGAGTCGAAGTCGTCCATCGTCCCGAAGACCGGATCGATCGCCGTGTAGTCGGAGACGTCGTAGCCGAAGTCGGCGAGCGGCGAGGGGTAGATCGGCGAGAGCCAAAACGCGTCGACGCCGAGCCAGGTGAGGTAGTCGAGCCGCTGCGCGACGCCGCGCAGGTCGCCGATCCCGTCGCCGTCCGAGTCCTGAAATGACCGCGGGTAGATCTGGTAGACGACTGCGTTCTGCCACCACATCGAGCGGCCAGGATACGACGGTAAGATCGGGACCGATGGAAGCCGGCAAGATCCGCAACGTCGCGGTCACGGGGCACCGCGGGACGGGCAAGACGTCGCTCGTCGAGTCGATGCTTTTCCAGGGCGGCGCGATCAACCGCCTCGGCAGCGTCGAGCAAGGCTCTACCACCTCCGACTGGGACGAGGACGAGCAGCGGCGCCAGATGTCGCTCGCGTCCTCGATCTGCCACCTCGAGTGGCAGGAGCGCAAGATCAACCTGATCGACACCCCGGGCGATCCCGGCTTCGGCGGCGACACGGTGGCCGCGCTGCGGGTCGTCGAGGGAGCGCTGATCGTCGCGAGCGCGGTGATGGGCGTCGAGGTGCAGACCAGCCGCGTTTGGGAGCGCTCGAACGAGCTCGACCTGCCGCGCGTCGTCTTCGTCAACATGCTCGACCGCGAGCGGGCCGACTTCTACCGGGCGCTCGAGCAGTTCCGCTCGATGCTCTCCGATCGCTGCGTCGCGGTGAACATCCCGATCGGCAGCGAGCACGAGCTGACCGGGATCGTCGACGTGCTGCACATGACGGCCTACATGAGCGGCGAAGGCGAGCGGGAGTCCGGGCCGGTCGAGATCCCAGAGGAGATGCACGACGTCGTCGCGGAGTACCGCGAGAAGCTCCTCGACTCCGTCGTCGAGACCGACGAGGGCCTGATGGAGCGCTATCTCGAGGGCGAGGAGCTCGGCGCCGAAGAGGTCGCGCACGCGCTGAAGGACGCCGTCACGCGCGGCGAGCTCTTCCCGGTTGCGTGCGGAGTCGCGACGAAGAACCTCGGCACGACGGCGCTGCTCGACCTGCTGGTCGAAGGGGTTCCGTCGCCCGCCAAGCGCCCGCCTGCGATCGAGGTCGACGGCGCGGGCACGGCGGTGTTCGTCTTCAAGACGGTCGCCGATCCGTTCGCCGGCCGGATCAACCTCTTCCGCGTCATCGCGGGAACCCTCAACTCCGATTCCACGGTCGTGAACGCGCGCTCGCACAACAAGGAGCGCGTCGGCCAGCTCCTGGTGCTGCAGGGCAAGGAGCACGAGCAGGCCAAGGAGTTCGGCGCGGGCGACATCGGCGCGGTCGCGAAACTGAAGGAGACGACGACCGGCGACCTGCTGCTCGACGCCGAGCACGACATCCAGCCGCCGCAGCTCGATTTCCCGGAGCCGGTGATGAGCTTTGCGATCACGCCGAAGGCCAAGGGCGACGAGGAGAAGGTCGGCTCGTCGCTGCGCCGCCTCTCCGAAGAAGATCCGACCCTCGTCCTGCGGCGCGACCAGCAGACCGGCGAGCAGCTGCTCTCCGGGATGAGCCAGATCCACGTCGAGGTCGCGGTCGACCGGCTGAAGCGGCGCTTCGGCGTCGAGGTCGACCTGCACCAGCCCCGAGTGCCCTACCTCGAGACGATCCGCAAGGAAGCGCGGGCGCGGCACCGTTACAAGAAACAGACGGGCGGCCGCGGTCAGTTCGGCGACTGCGAGATCGTCCTCGAGCCGCTCCCCGAGCGCGCCGGCTACGAGTTCGTGGACGAGATCGTCGGCGGGGTGATCCCGCAGGGCTTCCGGCCCGCTGTCGACAAGGGCGTGCAAGAGGCGATGCAGCACGGCGAGCTCGCGGGCGCGCCGGTGCAGGGCGTGCGGGTGCGTCTCGTCGACGGGCAGCAGCACTCGGTCGACTCGTCGGAGATGGCGTTCAAGATCGCCGGCTCGATGGCGTTCAAGGACGCCTACTCGAAGGCCGACCCGGTGCTCCTCGAGCCGATCATGGAGGTCGAGGTCGCGGTTCCGGACGACACCGTCGGCGCTGTCAACGGCGATCTCAACTCGCGCCGCGGCCGGCTGCAGGGCATGGAGCCGCGCGGTGGGATGACCTCGATCAAGGCCGAGGTGCCGATGGCGGAGATCCTCACGTACTCGCAGGCGCTGACGTCATTGACGGGCGGTCGCGGCGATTACCACATGCATTTCCTGCGCTACGAGGAGGTTCCCTCGCACATCGCGCAGAAGGTGATCGCGGAATCACAGAAAGAACCCGAGGAAGCGAAGGTCTGAGCTAAGGTCCCTGCGGTGCGAATTACGCCGCAGGCATCGATTGCCACGCGCACGTGTGCAATCTGCGAGCGGACGCTCCTGGTCGGCGAGCGCTCTGTCCGCTACTCGCCCAACGGCGAGGACTTCGTCGACGTCTGCCCGCTCTGCCAGGAGGTCGCGCTCGACCACGGCTGGGTGAAGGAGGGGAGCCCGACGACGCCTGTGGTCGGAGACCGCCGCCGGAAACGCCTCGGGCCGCTGGCTTCGCTCTTCGAGTCGCGCAAGGCGCCCGCCGAGCGCGTCGTCGACGAGCCGATCCTGCGGCGCTTGTCGGTACCGGAGAAGGCGATGGTCGAGGCCGCGGAGCTCTTCAACAGCAGCGCGTTCCGCAGAACGGTCGCCGGAATCGCGAAGAGCCTCGGCGAGCCGAAAGCGAGCGTCGTCCCGCTGTCGGGTGTGAACGCGGAGGTCGTCGTGACCGTCGCGTGGGACATCTCGTGGTACCAGTACCGAGTGACCCCCGAGTCGGGCCAGCCGGTGCGGCTCGCGGAACGCGGCCACGACCCGGGCGAGCTCGAGAGCATGTTCACGAGCTGGAACGCGAAGCTGACGGCCGAAGGTCGGCTCGTTCCCGACATCTCGCCGCTCTAGCAAGCAAAGCCCGGGCGCCTCCTTACAATCCGAAGCAGGATGATCTATTGCGTGATCCCGCGGGAGCTCGAGGACGAGCTCTACGACAAGATGGTCGAGTACTACGCGGACAACCCGCACGTGACCGTCATCGTCGACCGCCGCGAGGGTGAAGACCGGCGGAAGGGCCGCGCCTTCGGCGGGAAGCGCGAGATCCGGGATCGCCGTCGAGCCCGCGCAACGGGAACCTTCCCGGAGACCGAGCCGCCCGACGACGGATAGCTAAGATCGCGCCGTGGCGACGGCGGCGACGAAAACCTTCAAGAACTACATCGGCGGCGAGTGGGTCGATGCGGCCTCCGGCGACACTTTCGAGAGCCGCAACCCTGCAAACGGCGAGACGATCGGTGTCTTGAAGGTTTTCGTCGCC
>DATDFL010000187.1:0-27569 GCA_036522595.1 Gaiellaceae bacterium | reverse complement strand
GTCCCCCAGTTTTTGCGGAACGACCGCGCGCCCGACCAGGCGGACGGCGTGCCTTTTGGGCTGATCGCACGCA
Source organism: Gaiellaceae bacterium (assembly GCA_036522595.1). GTDB lineage: Bacteria > Actinomycetota > Thermoleophilia > Gaiellales > Gaiellaceae > AC-32. Next base: position 27,496 of record DATDFL010000187.1, on the reverse strand, counting down.
CGCGCCACCAGTACGTGCCGTTCGGCGCGGTCTCGATCAGCGTTGCGCGTGTGTTCTTCGTCCTGAAGTCGTCCTTGCCCTGGCCCAGCACGGGCGAGTTGAAGCCGGAATCCGCCGACACCTGAAACTCATACTCCTCCGCTCCGGCCACAGGGTTCCACCCGAAAGCCGGCATGCCGTCCACCAGTGCGCCGTTGCCGGGTGTCGTTGGTACCGGCGCGCGGAGCGCGCCGCCGGCCGGTCCGACCAGCAGCAGCGCAAGCACGGCAATCGCGGCCGGGATTCCAAACCGGCTGCAGGCGCGCGCCAGACGCGCGAACGGTGACGTCCCGAGCTCTCCCACTTCCCTCGCTCTGACTATCCAGGGTTGGTGCAGGGCTCGGATCTACCGAAGGTTTAGGCCGGTCCAGCCCTTCCGATGACCTTCAGGCCTTCAGTGTCACTTCGGCCGGCGATGCCTCGGGCAGGCCGTGGTGGTACGCCCAGTGCACGGCTTCGGTGCGGCCGCGAACGTTGAGCTTGCGGTAGATGTTCGTGAGGTGGAACTTGACCGTCTGCTCGGCGAGCCAGAGCGAGCGGGCGATCTCCTTGTTCGAGCGTCCCTGGGCAAGCGCCTGCAGGACGGCGACCTCGCGCCCGGTGAGGCCGGTTCCCTCGACGATCGACTCGAGCGCCGAGTCGGCGCGGCCGATCGCCTCCGGGACGGGCTCCTCGGCAGCGCGCCGGATCGCGTCCGCGAGGGCAGCCGGATCAACGCTCTTGGAGATGAACGCGTTGGCCCCCGCGCGGAGCGCGGCCTCGATCGTCTCGTCGGAGTCGATGCCGGAGAGCACCGCGGTCCGAATCTCGGGAAAGCGCTCCCGGAGTAGCCCGATGCAGGTGAGGCCGTCCATGCCCGGCATCCGCAGGTCGAGCACGACCAGGTCGGGCCGCGTCTCGTGCACGAGCGGGAGCACCTGGCTCCCGGTCTCCGCGCAGCCGACGATCTCCAGGTCGGGCTCGTTCTCGAGCGCGAGGGAGATCGCCTCGAACATCAGTGCATGATCATCCGCGAGCAGGAGCTTCAGGCGCCGCATGCCTTCTCCTTGCATTCAAAAAGGGGCCGCTATTACCCCTACATCGTTGACCGATACGGCCCGCGGAGGAATCCCCCGAACGAGCGATCGTACTCCGATCAGTAAACGAACGGAATCAGGCGCCGGCGCACGCGTGCCAGGTACGCGCGGTAGGCATCGTCGAGCTTGAGCATTCGCTCTTCCTCGGACATCCGGACGAGCTGTGCGCCGGTCCCGACGACGAGCAAGGCGATATTCCGCGCCGAAGGGCTCTCGGCCACATAGCCGAGATAGCTCACGAGGTAGCCGCTGTAGGCCGGGTGGCGGACGCGCGCGTACAGGCCCCGGGTCTTGATTCCGCGGTTGGCGGCGACGATCCCGAACGAGCGGCCAAGCGCACCGAGTGCGACCAGCACGATCGCGAAGCCGACGAGCTGCACGATCTCCATGGCCGCGAACGGCCCAGCGTCGGGGTGCGCGACCGGGCGGGCGCCCAGCATCGCGAAGGCGCCGAGCGAGGCGGAGAGCCACGCCAGCGGCCGTGCGCTCGTGGCCAGCGGCGGCCGACGGATCACGAAGAGGAAGGCCGTGAATGCCTCGAGCAGCGTCGCCCCGAGGCCGACCGGCCGTCCCGTGTCGTGCCAGCGGGCGAGGTTCGCGTACGCGAAACCCAGGAAGAGGACGACGAGAACGGCCTTCAGGAGGAGGCGGCGGCCTCTCAGGCTCATCAGCCGCCGCCGATCGTATGGAGGATCTGGAGCGCCGCCGGCCCGAGGATCACGACGAACATGGCCGGGAGAATCAGGAAGACGAGCGGGAAGAGCATCTTCGTCGGGGCCTTCTGGACGCGCTCCTCCGCTGACTGGCGGCGGCGCTTGCGCATCTCGACCGCGAGGTCGCGCATGATCTTCCCGATCGAGACGCCCAGCGTCTCGCCCTGAAGGATCGAGCGCACGAACGAGCGCATCGCGGGGGTGTCTGCGCGGCCGAGCATGTTCATGAGCGCCTCGTTCGCAGAAAGGCCCATCTCCTGCTCCTGGAGCGCGAGGCGAAGCTCCTCACCCAGGGCGCCCTGGAAACGCGTCGCTGCGAGGCGCAGCGAGCCGCTGAACGCAACGCCGGCCTCGACAGTCGTCACGAGCAAATCGATGAGCTCGGGCATCTGCAGGTCGATCTCCTCGAGGCGTTTCCGGGAGCGGCGCCGCACGAGCACGAGCGGGCCTTGCCAGCCGAATGCGACGGCGAACGCGAGGCCGGCGATGAGCCGCAGAGGTCCTGCGCCGGACGTCGACGCGAACCAGATCCAGATCAGCGGCAGTCCCAATGTCGCCAGCAACCGGTAGCCCATGAACTTGCGCGCGTTCCAGGTGTAGAGGCCGGCTGCCTGAAGCTCCTTCCGCAGCGAGTCCTCGCGAAAGTTCTTCATGTGGTTCGCGAGCATCGCGCCGAGGGTCGCGGCCAGGGCGTCGACCCGACCGCTGAGCGGCCGACCCGAGGTGCCCGTGGGCGCGGCCTCGAACCCGTAGGCATCGATCTGCGCCTGAAGCCGGGCGGGCGGAGTTCGCTCGACCACGAGCAGGCGGGCGAGCATGACGGCCGTGAGGCCGGTCAATCCCAGTCCGAGCAGCAGCAGCAGCATTCCGACCCCCTAGACCTTGATGTTGACGATTCGCTTGATGAGGAGCGACCCCGCGATGAGCATCGCGACTGCGAGCGCCACGAGCGCCTTCCCGGCCCCCGTGCTGAAGAGCGGATGCATGTAGCTCGGGTTGAACAGCGTGATCACGAGCGCCAGGAACACCGGCAGAAGCGTCAGGATCCACCGTGCCATTCGACCCTGTGCGGTGAGTGTCTTGATCAGGCGTCGCAGGTCGAACCGGTCGCGAATCGTCTCCACCACCGTGTCCAACACCTCCGCCATGTTGCCGCCGCTCTCACGCTGCAGCTCCGCGAGCAGGCCGACCTGCTCGAGCTCCGTGCTCTCCATGCGCCGCGCGACGTCTCGCAAGGATTCGTCGATCGGCACGCCGAGCTGGTCGTCCGCGACGACCCGCCGAAACTCGCGCTGGGCGGGCTCGGGCGCATCGGCGGCCACGACGGCAAGGGCGCCGACGAAGCTGTGGCCGGCGCGGAGCGCCGAGGCGAGCACCTGCAGGTTGTCCGGCAGTTGCTCGGCGAAGTCGTCGCGGACACTCTTCAGTTTGTGGTGCACGAGCTCGCGCGCAATGAACGGCACGCCGAGCGCGAAGACGACGAAGAGCGGCGAGATCAGCATCAGGATGAAGGCCGCGAACAAGGTGGCCACTGCCGTCGCGACCAGGATCTGGATTGCCGGCATCGGCACGCGCGCGATCTCGAGCTCTTCGTTGAACCGCGCCCACCACTCCGTCTTGGCCAGCGATTCCTCTGCGTTCGCGAAGACCTTCGTCGACCGCGACATGTGCTGGGGGGCGTCGTCCTCGGCCGACATGACCGAGACGAACTCGCCGATGCGCTTCAGCAGCGTGCCTTTCGGAACCCTGAACAGCGTCACGGCGCCCAAGGCCGCGAGCCCTGCGAACAGCAGCGCAACCAGCGCGAACGACGCGGGCGACGACCAAAAGCGCTCGAAGACGGACCGATGGAACGGCGCGATCGGCGCCGGCCGCGCAGTGACGTAGCTCGCCGACACGTCGCCGACCCCCGGGATCCGGACGAGCACCGAGACATGGGTGCCCGGGGCCTTGTGCGAGCGGTACCGGAGCACGTACTCGGTGCTGAGGCGGTGACCGAGATCGTTGTAGATCGACGTCAGCTCGCCGACCGAGGCCGCCTGGTAGTACGAGCCGCCGGTCCCTGCCGCCAGGCGCCTCAGCGACCTCGGCCTGAACGACGGCGAGCGCAGGCCCACGGTGAAGACGCGGATGTGCTGCAGGCGCGCCTGACGCACGAGCTGCTGCTCGCTCAGGCGGCTGCCGGTGTCCGCGCCGTCCGAGAGCAGGACGACCGAGCGGGATGTGAGGTCGTTCCCTTCGAGCAAAGCCAAGGCGTCCCCGACCGCGTCGTTGATCCGTGTGCCGTACGCGAGCGCGGGCTCTTCCGACAGGGCGGACGCCACGGCCGCCGAGCCTTGCGCCGGAGTCGCGAGCACGGTCGGACGACGGTTGAATTCCACGACGCCGATCCGCGCGCTCGCACCCGCGCTTCGCACGAACGCCCGTGCCGCCGACAGCGCCGCCTGCTCGGCAGCGCCCCGCATGCTGTTGCTCGCGTCAAGCACGAGCACGACCCCGAAGCGGCCGTCGACCGCCTGAATCGGCGTGAGCGTGAAGCCGGAGACCCGTCTCCCGTTTTCGAAGACCCGTACCCGGCCGGACGCAATCTGCGTCGCCGGGGGGAGGTCGAGCAGGAAGCCTCGCTCCGGCGCCCGCACACGTCCGATCGGCGTCAGGTGCGTGAACCCGCCCGAGGCATCCGCGCGGGCGGATGCTGCGAGCCCTGACGCGGCGACGAGCACCGCTAGCAGCGGGAGCATGCGCCTTACCACTTCGACCCCTCGGCCACCGGCTCGCTGCCGTTCCCGACGAACATCGTCGATGGCAGCTCGATGCCCCGCTTGTGGAACTTGTACATGAAGTTCGGCCGCAGCCCGGTCGGCCTGAGGTCGCCGAGCACGGTGCGGTCCGGCAGGACCTGGTCGATCTTGAACTCGTACAGCTCCTGGAGGGTGATGATCTCCGACTCCATCCGCTGGACCTCGGTGATCGCTACGACCCGGCGCGAACCGTCCTCGAGCCGCTCGAGCTGGATGATGAGATCCAGGGCCGAGGCGACCTGCTGGCGGATGGCACGGACGGGCAGGTCGAAGCCGGCCATCATCACCATCGTCTCGATCCGCGACAGCGCGTCGCGAGGCGTGTTGGCATGCACGGTCGAGAGCGAGCCTTCATGGCCCGTGTTCATCGCCTGGAGCATGTCGAGCGCCTCCGCGCCGCGGACCTCGCCGACGATGATCCGATCGGGCCGCATGCGTAGCGAGTTGCGGACGAGGTCGCGAATCGCGATCTCGCCCTCGCCCTCGATGTTCTTCGGCCGTGATTCCAGGCGCAGCACGTGCTCCTGGGAGAGCTGCAGCTCGGCCGCGTCCTCGATCGTGACGATGCGATCGCTGTTCGGGATCGCAGCCGAGAGCGCGTTGAGGAGCGTCGTCTTGCCCGCACCGGTGCCGCCGGAGATCAGGATGTTGAGCTCGGCCTCGACGGCGACCCGCATGAACTCGACGGTCTCGCGTGAGAGCGTCCCGATCCGCACGAGCTCTTCGAGGTCGAAGCGCTTCTGCTGGAACTTCCTGATCGTCAGGAGCGGGCCAGAGAGCGACAGCGGCGCGATCACCGCGTTCACACGCGACCCGTCGGGCAGGCGCGCGTCGACCATCGGCGACGACTCGTCGATCCGGCGGCCGACCTGAGCGACCATCTTGTTGATGATCCGGCGCAGGTGGGAGTCGTCGGTGAAGCGCAGCGTCGTCTCGTAGAGACGTCCCTGGCGCTCAACCCAGATCTCATGCGCGCCGTTGACCATGATCTCCGACACCGAGTCGTCGGCAAGCACGCGCTCGAGTGGCCCGTAGCCGACGACGTCGTCCGTGATTTCGGCGAGCAACCGATCGCGGTCGTCTCGCGAGAGCCCTTGCTCGAGCTGCAACCGATCTCTCAGGTCGTTCTCGACGCGCCCCCGGATCTCGCCGGGATCGGCGCCTACCGTGAACAGCTGCGGGCCGAGCTCGTTGATCAGCGCGAGATGGAGCCGGTTCTTCAGGTCCGAGAACGGATCGCGCCCATCCGAACCGGAGAGCGGCCGTGCAGTGTGGATGCGCTCGTGGAGCTCCATTGTCAGCTCCTCGCCCGCATCCTGCGGCGCAGCCGCCTGCTGGGAGTCTTGCCGTTCCCGTTGCCGTTCCCGTTCGCGACGACCTCGGTCACGGAGTCTTCGTGCACGTAGAGGTCGGCCAGTGCGTGGAACGCGCGTGCCGCCTCGGCTCGCCCGTTCGCGACCACGATCGGTTGCCCGTCTGTCGTCGCCCGCGGGATCTGGCGGTCGCTGGGCACGAAGACGTCAGGCGTGCGCCCGAGGATCGCCTCGGCCTCGCTCCGCTTGATCCCGACGCTCGTGTCGGCCCGGTTGAGCACGAGCCGGATTTGATCCGGCGACACACCCATCAGGGACAGCGTCTCGAGCCCCAGCTTGGTGTCCTTCAGCGAGAGGGCGTCGAGCATTCCGACCACGAGCAAGTCGGACGCGAGATCGATCGACGCGATCACCTCGGGCGTGAACCCGGGCGGTGTGTCGACGATCACGAAGTCGTGGCGGGTGCGAAGGGCGGCGTAGAGCTCCCGAAGGAACTCGACAGTCACCGTGCCCGCCTGGTCGGGCCGGCTCGGAGCGAGCAGGACCCGCGCGCCCGACGGATGCGACGTAAGGAAGTCCTCGGCCTTGTCAGGGTCGAGCGACCCGCCGACACGCGCAAGGTCGTAGATCGTCCGGTCGGGCGAGAGGCCCATGGCGATGCCGACGTCGCCGAACTGCAGGTCGAGGTCGACGACGATCGAGCGCTTGCCCTTCTCCGCGAGGGCGACCGCCAGGTTGCAGGCGGTCAGCGTCTTGCCCGTCCCGCCCTTGGGCCCGACGATGCAGATCATCGGGTTCGTCGTGCCTCCGGCGATCGTGCCGCGACGGCGAGCCATGACCTTGCGGAGTGCGAACTCCACATCCTCGGGCGAAGCCGGCATCGTCACGAGATCGTCGGCACCCATCTCGAAGGCGCGGTGGAGGAAGCCGTCAGGCGTGCCGAAGAAGAGCACGACAACCGGCCTGTCCGCGCGCTGCTTGGACGCGGCCTCGATCAGGTAGAGCGCGCGCTCCGAGTAGCCCGCGCACGCAATGACCAGAAGGTCTGCGGCGCTCTCCTCGAGTACCGACCAACTGCGCTCGAGGCCCTCGACGATCCCGGCGGCTTGCACCGGCGAGCCGACGGGGAAGGCGCCCTCTACGAGCCGGGGGTCTACGTCCGAATCGACGGCGACGAGTGCTCTGATCGTGCCGGCGCTCATCGGGATCCGCTCCGATAGGCCTTGAGGTACGCAGACACGACCTTCCTCGAGACGGGCAGCGGCGGCAGTCCGAAGACCTCGCTCTCGACCGTCACCAGGCCCGGCTTGGTGGAGTGCGCGTTGGCCGCAGGCCTCAGCGCGAGCCAGACCTTGCCGTTGTCGGACGCGAATGCGACCTTCGCCGCCTGGGCGTCGGTCATGCGCAGGCTGACGTTCGAGTTGTTCTGCTGGCTGATCCCCGCATTCGCAGAACCGCTGACGTCGACGACGAGCACGTTCTCCATCAGCCGGCGGATGACCGGGAAGGCCTGGGCGCCCGAGGTCACCGTGCCGACCGGCGTGATGTTGAAGCCCGCGTACACGTCGACGCGGTCGCCCGACTGCACGTGGCCGATCAGCCCGTGGGCAGTGTCGACCGGGATGGTGACGATCCGCTGCGTCCCCGTGAGCGTGCTCGGCAGCGATGCCGCCCCGGCCACGAAGTCAGCGGCCGTCAGCTGCTGCCCCTTGTAGACGTCGCGGACCGCTACTCGGCCGCGGATCGCCGCAGGGTCGCTGAACGCGCCGTCGCGGAGCTGGCTCTCACGCAGCGTCGCGGTAGTGAACATGCTCTGGGCGGCGACGACGTCGCCCGAGGTGCCCTGGGCGATCGACCGCTTGGCAACGAGCACCGTCACGGGCGCGCCCTGGCTCGAGACGCTGTTGCGGTAGCGGTTGAGGTACACCGCGATCGAGATTCCCGCCAACAGCGCGGCTCCGGCCGCCACTGCGATCGTGCCGGCCCTGGTCGAAATGAGTCGCTGTGCGAACTCCATGATCCTCCTCCTATCTCGTCAGCACCGATACGCAGTTGCCGAACGCGTTGAAATCGCAGAGGTCTGTGCCTCCGCCGCCCGTGTTGAGGGCGTCGATGTACTTGATGAAATGGCCGACGATCGTGCCCGGGTCGCCGTTCGGCACCGGGTCGTCGCCGTTCCCCTGGCAGGGGTTGTTGAAGCCGCTTCCCTGGCCGGTCCAGCCGGTCAAGTAAAAGGTTGCGAAGTCGATCACCGGCACGGTCGTCGAGCCGCTGCCGCTGAAGCTTCCGAAGGGCGTCAGAAAGACGTGGATGATCCGCGGGTCGCCCGGCGGCAGGTTCGGGAACATGCTCCAGTTGTTGTGGCCAAGCTGGCCCGCGGCCGGGCAGCTGGTGGGCTTCGGGTCGCCGAGGACACGCTCATTCAGCCCCTTGGGCACCTGGTTCGTCGCGTTGCCGGTCTGCACGGCCACGCAAGGCCACGGCTGGGGCGAGCCCCAGAGCGCCGATGGGCTGTTCGGGCACACCGTGCCCGTGTTCTTGGAGTACGTCGGCCTGCAGCCGGTTGCGAGCTCGTCGGAAAGGTTCGATGTGTTGGGGTCGCAGTCGAGCGACTGGTTCTGGCTGCCGCCGATCACCCGGAGCGCCACGATCGGGTCGCTGACCGACTGCGCATTCCCGAGGCTCGCGGTGATGCCGAGCTTGATGACGAGCTTGTGCGTGTTCGGCGAGGCGTTGCTCTGAAAGGAGTCCGCCCAGAAGGTGCCGGGTGAGCCGCCGTCGTAGTTCCAGACCTGCAGGAGCTTGATCGGCCCGCTGAGCGCGTCGCTCGCGATATAGCTGCGGCGCATCGGGTTCGGAGAGAAGGTGCCCTTGCACACGTTGCTGCCGGTGTTGCGACAGGTTCCGAGCCCAGTGATCGAGCCGCTCGTTTCCTCCCAGCCGAGCGTGATCGGGACGACGCCGCCCGTCGTCCCGATGGCGATGTCGCCCGAGGTCCAGAGGTCGCCCGCGCCGTGCGTGAGCGTGCAGCCCTTGTTCGGACAGTTGCCGCCGAACGCGGTGATGATTGCCGAGGAGGCCGCGAGCGCGCCGATGTCGATGTGGGCAGCCACGCGGACGTTCGTGCACGCCTCCTTGTCGGAAACGAAGTACGGGTCTGCGCAGCTCGTGCCGGTCGTCAGCTGGACACTGCGCGCCTGTGGCGGGTTCGGCTGTGCGCCGCTCGGCGTGCTCGACCAGCCTCGGATCCGGACGAGCGAAGTAGCGGACCCGTTCTCGTAGCAGGTGACGAGCACCTGGTTGCAGAGCGCCGACCCGGACGCTGCGCTGATTCCCGCGCCGCATTGCGGCGACGCGGCCGGGTCGCAGAGCGCGGTTCCCGCGAGGGCGATCCGGACGCCGACGTTCGTGACGCCGATAGGGACCGTAGCGACCGAAGTCGTGCTGTCCCACATGACGACGCCGTTTCCGAGGGTCACCCCCCTGACCAGCGGCACGGTGCACGTCGGCAGCGAAACGCCGGTCGCGGAATCGGTGCAGCCACTGAGCGCTGCGCCTGTTGCGTCGTCCACGAACGTCGCAACGGCGTCTTTCGGATTGACGTCAGGCACTCCCACCGGGAGCGCGCCGCGCGAGCTCGCCTCGCTGCGGATCTCCACTCGCGCATGCGCGTTGATCGCGGGCAGGAACCGCATGTTGAGGAATCTCGGGACGACCCCAAGGAAGAGCGGCAGGTTCGCCTCGGTCGCCTTGACGTCGACCATCTTCGCGGTGCATGCGGGGGCCTCGACGGTGTCGTCCGGCCCCGGGCCGCCCACTGCGTAGGTCTTGCTGTTGATCCGGATCGTGACCGTGCCCCGGTTCGCGCCGCCGATCTGCGAATTGAAGACCGACGAGGCGCCGGGATCGCCTGCGTACTGGCGGGCCATGTTCTCGACCGCCGTGCTGCCGCCTCCGCCGAAGCACTGGTTGAAGGAGCCGCCCGCGGCCAGGGCGCCGGCATCGGCCTGCGTCTGGAGATGGCGCTTGTGCGCGAACCAGTTGCCGACGTCGAGCACGAATGTGCCGAACAGGACCAGCACCGGCAGCCAGATCGCGAAGATCACCAGCGTTGCCCCGGTGGGATCGGCCAGACGGGTGAAGCGACTCACGTGCACACCCCCGTCCCGCCGGATCCGGTTGAGTAGTTCGTGGGGGGTGCCTCCAGCCGCATCGTGGCGCTGCCCGGAATCACGGTGGAGACCCGCCCGATCTTCGAGCGCACGAACGGGATCCAGTTGTAGGTCCGCTTGACCGTCACCGTCACCGGATCGCCGACCTGTCCGCTCGTGCCGGTCGCCGGGTTCGTGGGGAACGCAATGCAGACGACCGGCGGCGGCGCGGCCGTATCCCCGGCCGAGTCCACCTGCTGCTGGATGTACTGCTGCAGCGTCCCGGAACCCGGATCCGTGTTGACGACGGCCCACCTCGCGCCCTCGGCGGCGAGGTGCGTGTCGTTGTTCCAGTAATTGAGCGCCTTGCCGAAGTCGAGCAGCCCGAACAGCACGAGCATCAGCACTGGCGCGATGAGGGCGAACTCGACGAGCGAGGTGCCCTTCTCTTCGGAGAACCGGCGCAGCACGAGCATCACAGCCCTAGAGCGCGCCGGCGACTTCGGCCAGCCGCGCCGCGACCTGCGTTCCGACTGGGGTCAGGGCAATGGCAGTGATCGAGACAAACATGAGGATCAACGCGTACTCGACGAGGGCTTGGCCCCGCTCCTCGCGGATCCAGGCCTCTTCGGCCGGCGGGTTATCGGTGTCCATCACATGCATGAGCTGGGTCATGTCGGAAGCGGTGCTGCCCGGGTAAGTCGCCGAGAACGGCGGCTTCCCCGGGCAGCCTTTCGTCGGCTTACGCGCCGCCGATCGCCGTGGCGATGTTCCCAAGCTGCGTGGCGACGTTGCCACCCAGAGTCGTCAAAGCAGCAATGCTGACGACGGCGATGAGCGCCAGGATCAGCGCGTACTCGACGAGTGCCTGGCCCTCCTCGGAGCGAAGCTCCTCGAGCCGGGCGAAGCTCTTCATCGTCCAAAGAGTGAGCTTCTCGAGCATCCGACTTACCTCCCCTCTAGATGTTTCGATGGAAGCGCTCGCCGGCCGGAGTGCGACCGCGAGTGCTCTGTGCTGTTGGTGTAACCCAGCGCCCCAGTTCGTCTGAACGGCCGAAGGTCTGGACGCGTCCGGCCCTTTGACTGGGGTGACGATGCCGCCCGGACCGCGATCGTGGTGTCGTGGCTTCCAATCTGATCAGCGTCGAGCGGGAACGGGGAGAGCGTGTGTGCACGCGCTGCGTGCTTGCCGACAGGCCGTGGACGAGGGTCCGCGGCCTGCTCGGGCGCAAGCGGCTCGAGGCGGACGAGGGCGTGCTGCTGCGCCCAGTGGGAGCGATTCACACGATGTTCATGCGCTTCCCGATCGACGTCGTCTTCCTCGACCGGGAGTACTCGGTCGTCAAGGTCGTCGAGAACGTGCGGCCGTGGCGCTTTGCCGGGGCCCGCGGGGCTAAGGCGGTGCTCGAGCTCAGGAAGGGCGCTGCGGCGCGCCGGCTCCGGGTCGGCGAGTCGCTCGTGATCGTGCCGAACCAGACGCGCAGGGCCGCATGACGTCGCTCGCCTCAGAGACAGGGGTCGCCGTCGAGACCCATCGGGTGCGACGGCTCGCCCTCGACCGGTCGATCGCCGCCTGCCTCGCGCTTGCGGCGTTGCTGCACGTCGGCTTCGGTGCCCGCGGGGTCCTGATCGCCTGCGTCGTCGCCATCTTCGTCGAGGTCGCGGCCGTCGACCTCGAGCGGCACATCCTCCCGAACCGGATCGTGCTGCCGACCCTGCTGGTCGTGCTGGGCGCGCAGCTCGTGCTCGATCCGTCGTTCTACGTGAAGGCGCTCATCTCGGCCGCCGCTGCGGGCCTGTTCCTGCTCGTGCCGGCGCTCGTGCGCCGCGGCGCACTGGGCATGGGCGACGTGAAGCTCGCCGCCCTGATCGGCGCTGCGCTCGGGCCGCTCGCCGCCACCGCGCTCACGCTCGGCCTGACGGGGGCCGGGGCCTACGCGCTCCTGCTTCTGGCGATGCGCAGCAAGGCGGCGCTCAGGCAGGAGATCGCGCTCGGGCCGTTTCTGGCCGGCGGCGCGATTCTGGCGGTGTTCCTCGCCGCCCCGTCCGCGCTCGGTTAGTAGCGCCCCTGCAGCCGCGACTGGGCGGCCTTGATCATCCACGCCGCGGCGAGGAAGACGTACGTCAGGCCGGGGAGGACGATCCCGAACGAGACGATGAGCTGCGCGCCGGGAACGCCGGTCCCGCCGACGACGTGGATCGCCGGCACGAGCAGCTGCAGCACGAGCACCGAGAGCGCCACGTGGAGGAGCGCCTTGGTGACGTCGTCCGGGCCGCGCTCGGGAAAGCGCACCACGAGCCAGAGCGCCAGCACAGCCGCGGCTGTGCAGAGGAAGAGAACGAATGTGGTCATGGACATTGCGGTGTTCCCAAGCGGTATCGGCACCAATCCTAAAGGCCGGGCAGGACCTTTCGACACTGACGGCCACCGGAAGGTCTGGACCGGGCGAAGAGCGCTTGTCGGCCGGCCGCCTCCGTCCTAGGTTGTCTGCGGGGAGGCTACGGCCTCAAAAAGCAACGGGGGATGGGCAATGCGGCGAATCAAGGTTCTCATCGTTGACGACCACCGGTTGATGCTGGCCGCGATTCGTGAGTCGCTTTCGCAGGACGAGCGGATCGACGTAGTCGGCGAAGCTACTGCAGGGGAGAAGGTGCTGTCGCTCGTCGGGCAGACCGCGCCAGATGTCGTCTTGCTGGATGTTCGCATGCCCGGCATGGACGGGCTCACGGTGCTCGAGCGGCTCCGCGCCGAGTATCCGAGCGTCACGGTCGTGATGCTCTCGGGGATCGACGAGCCGGCGCTCGTCCGGGGCGCTCTCGAGCGCGGCGCCGCGTCATTCGTGCTGAAGCACGTCGAGCCGCGCGACCTGGGCTCGGCCGTGCGCCAGAGCGTGACCGGCTCGATCTTCCGGCCGCTCGACCTGATCGACGCCTCCCAGGCAGCGTCCGACGATGCGGGCCTGACGAAGCGCGAGCTCTCGATCCTCGCGGAGCTCTCCGAGGGAGGGTCGAACCGGCAGATCGCACAGCGGCTGTTCCTCGCGGAGCAGACCGTCAAGTTCCACCTGACGAACGTCTACCGGAAGCTCGGCGTCTCGACGCGGACGGAAGCGCTGCGCTACGCCTACGACAACGGGCTCGTCGAGCGGCCGCTGTCGTACGTGGCCTAGCTAGCCCACAGGCTCAGAGCAGCCACACATTCGGCAGATGTCGCCCCTGTGGCGCTCGGCGAGAGTGACGAGGACCGAACAATCGAGGGGAGAGAGGGGAGTCGGTGCGTATTCACGTGGGCAACGCCGAGCTAGTGCCGGAGCTGATCCGGTACTTCGAGCGACAGAGCGATTGCGTCGTGCTGCAGGTCGGCACGACGGAGCTCGAGGTATCGCTGCTCGGCTCCTATCGAAGCGACCGGCACGAGCAGGCTGTCGAGCAGCTGCTGGCGAATTTCTGGCTGCAGGGCGGCGGCGCGCTGGAGGCGCACGAGAGACTGAACTAGGGCATCACGAAGCGGCCTAGACTCCGTTCGTGGCCGAAATCCAGGAGATCTCGCCCGGGCACGGCGATCTCGAGTGGGAAACACCGCTCTACCGGACGGCGCTCGCACAGTACGAGCAGGCGCTTCCGCATGCGAACGTCGACGACCTTGTCTCGGAGCGGCTGCGCTACCCGGAGCGCGCGCTCGTCGTCAGCATCCCGGTCAAGCTCGACTCGGGGCGCTACACGGTCTTCCCCGGGTATCGCGTCCAGCACTCGACGGTGCTCGGCCCGACGAAGGGCGGCGTCCGCTACGACAGCGAGGTCTCCCTCGGCGAGTGCGCGGCGCTCGCCATGTGGATGACCTGGAAGTGCGCGCTCCTGCGGCTCCCGTACGGCGGTGCGAAAGGCGGAGTCCGCTGCAATCCGCGCGAGCTCTCCTCGAACGAGCTCCAGAAGATCACGCGCCGCTTCACATCGGAGCTCCTGCCGATCATCGGGCCGCAGGCAGACATTCCCGCGCCCGACATGGCGACCAACGAGCAGACGATGGCGTGGATGATGGACACGTACTCGATGCAGGTCGGGCACGCGGTTCCGGAAGTCGTGACCGGGAAGCCGATCGCGCTCGGCGGGTCGCTGTTTCGCCACGAGGCGACCGGGGCCGGGGTCGTGATGGTGACCGCCCGCGCCTGTCAGCGGCTCGGCTGGAACCTGGTCGAGCAGCGCTGCGTGGTGCAGGGGTTCGGGAACGTCGGCGGGATCGCGGCCGGCGAGCTCGCAGAGCAGGGCGCTCGGGTCGTGGCTGTCTCGGACCTCTCGGGCGGCCTCTACGACCCCGGCGGCCTCGACATCGCCGCGCTGCGCAGCTTCGCCGAGGAGCACGGCTCGCTCGCGGACTACGCGGAGGCCGACCGCGTGACGAACGAGGAGCTGCTCGAGCTGCCGTGCGACATCCTCGTCCTCGCTGCGCGCGAGGACCAGGTGACCGGCGAGAACGCAGGGCGCGTCCAGGCGAAGTTGATTGCCGAGGGCGCGAACGGGCCGACCTCGCTCGAGGCGGACTCGATCCTCGGCGACCGTGGCATCATCGTCCTCCCGGACGTGCTGACGAACGCCGGGGGCGTAACCGTTTCGTACTTCGAATGGGTGCAGGATCTCGGGCGCCTGTTCTGGGGCCGGGCCGAGATCCGCGCGAAGCTGGCCGACCAGCTCGGCGACGCGTTCGACCGGGTCTGGACGCTCTCGGAGCAGTCGGCGCTCTCGCTGCGGAGCGCAGCGCTGGTGGCGGGGATCCGAGAGGTCTCCGGCGCGCTGACCGCGCGGGGGATCTATCCGTGAGCGACCGCGTCCGCGACGCCATGATCCCCGAGCCGCTGACGCTGGAGGCCTCGGCGTCCGCGCAGGAGGCCGGCGGGCACCTGACAGAGCCGACCGTCCGCGCGGTCTACGTCTGCGACAACGGGCGCTTCGTCGGGGTGATCACACGGAAGACGCTCGTGCGCGAGGTCGTCGCGCAGGGACGCGACCCGCGCGAGACCCGCGTGGCCGAGATCGCGGAGCCGCCGCACTGGACGCTCGACTCGGACGGCCCGCTCGACGAGGCGTTCCGCTTCCTGGAGGAGCACGACGCCGAACGGGTCCCGGTGGTCGAGGACGGCCGGCTTGTCGGCGTTCTCTCGCGGAGCGTCCTGCGGCGGCGGCTGGCCGAGGACGATCCTCCGCCTCCGCTCGAAGAGCTCTAGCAGCAGGTGTAAGCGCCTGGCGGGGCGTCGCCTTCTTCGGGCTCTGGCAGCTTGGCGGCCTCGAGCGCGGCGCCGTGGAGGAGGTCGCGTTCGCTGACCTTCAGGCCGGCGAGGTCGTACCGGCGGAGCACCTCGTCGACGATCACTGTGCCTCCGACGATCACCGGCGCACGCGCGGGCTCGAGGCCCGCAAGGCCGCGCCGCTCGGCCAGCGGCAGGGAAGCGAGCCGCTCGAGCTGCGTCTCGACGTCCTCGCGCGAAAGGTGACGGCCGTGGCTGCGCTCCGGGTCGTAGCCGCCGAGCTCGAGTGCGGCCAGCGTCGTGATCGTCCCGGCGACGCCGATGCAGTTGCTGGGCGCGAGGTCCGGCAGCGCCTCGCGGACGGCGGCGGCGCACGCGTCGAGCTCCTCGCCCGTTGGGGGGTCACCGTGGAGGAACCGCTCGGTTAGGCGGACGGAGCCGATGTCGAGGCTGACGCAGCTCTGGGCGGTCATCAGCTCCGTCGAGCCGCCGCCGATGTCGAGCACGACCGTGCCGTCGTCGAGTGGTTGTCCGTTCGCGACGCCCTTGCACGTGAGCGTCGCCTCCTCGTCGCCGGAGAGCAGACGCGTCTTGAAGCCGTAGCTCCACTCGATCTCGCCGAGGAAGGCCTCGCCGTTGTCCGCGTCGCGGAGGGCGCTCGTGCCGATCGCCAGCACTCTCTCCGCTCCCTGCTTTTCGAGCTCGCGGCGGAAGTCGGCCAGCACGTTGCGCACGCGTGCGATCGGGAGCGGCAAGAGCTTTCGCCGCTCGTCCACGCCTTCGCCGAGCCGCGTGATCTCGGTGCGCCGCTCGATCTCCTCGACGTGCCCGTCGTCGACGTCCGCGACGAGCAGCCGCGTGGAATTCGTGCCCAGATCGACGACGCCGACGCGCATATCGAGCCGATCGTAGCCGCGCTATAATTCGCAGCCGCGACGCGGGGTGGAGCAGTCAGGTAGCTCGCCGGGCTCATAACCCGGAGGTCGCAGGTTCAAATCCTGCCCCCGCTACTTCGAAAGGCGCCGGAAACGGTGCCTTTCGCTTTTTGGCCGCGGAACTGCGCGACACTAGGCGGGTGCAGCCCGAAACGCGCTACGCCAAGAGCGGCGACGTCAACATCGCCTTCCAGGTAATCGGAGACGGCCCGCCGGACCTCGTGGCGACCGATGTGATCTCGCACGTCGAGCTCGATTGGGAGATTCCCTCCAAGGCCGAGTTCGTCAAGCGGCTCGCGTCCAGCTGCCGCGTGTTGAAAGTCAACCAGCGCGGGACCGGGATGTCCGACCGCGGCTTAGGCGTTCCCACGCTGGAGACGCGGATGGACGACATCCGCGCCGTCCTCGACACCGTCGGTTCCCAGCGCGCCGTCCTCTTCGGCCTCGGCGACGCGTCGCCGCTCTCCGTCCTGTTCGCGGCAACCTATCCCGAGCGGACCGCGGGGCTGATCTTGATGAACGCCTCGCCGCGCTTCGTGCGGAGCCCAACCCTGCCCTGGCTTCCAACCAGAGAGGAGACGCAGCGACAGGCGGACGAAGCCGAGCGCCGCTGGGGGGATCCCGCTTTCGCGTACGAGATCATGGCCAGGACCAACCCGACCGCGCCCGAGGAGGAGCTCCGAAAGGTCGCACGTGTTTTTCGGCTCAGCGTCAGCCCCGGTGCGGCGGCGGCCTATATCCGGATGAACCTCGACGTGGACGTTTGCGACGTCCTTCCCCTGATTCGCGTCCCGACGCTGGTCATGCACCGGAAGGACGGCGGAGGCTGGGACATCCGAAGCGGGCACTACCTGGCCGAGCACATTCCGGGTGCGCGTTTCGTGGAAGTGCCCGGCGCGGACTTTTCCCCCGGGCTCGGCGAGCAGGAGTCGGTCTTCGCCGAGCTGGAGCGGTTCCTCGCCGCCGTCGTGTCGGGCACGCATCCCGAGGTCGAGCCCGACCGGGTGCTGGCCACAGTCCTCTTCTCGGACATCGTCGGCTCCAGCGAGAAGGCGGTGACGCTCGGCGACAGGGCCTGGCGGGAGCTACTGCTTCGCCACCACGAACTCGTCCGCCGTCAGCTCGTTCGCTTCCGCGGCCAGGAGGTCGACACTGCCGGGGACGGCTTCTTCGCCTCCTTCGACGGCCCGGCCAGGGCCATCCGCTGCGGGTGCGCGATCGCCGAGGCGATGCCGGATCTGGGTCTCGAGGTGCGGGTCGGCCTGCACACCGGCGAGTGCGAGCTCGTCGACGGCAAGGTCGCGGGCATCGCCGTGCACACCGGGGCCAGAGTGGCCGCCAACGCGCAGCCGGGCGAGGTGCTGGTCTCCTCGACCGTCAGGGACCTGGTCGCCGGCTCGGGGCTGACCTTCGAAGACCGCGGCCCGCATGAGCTCAAGGGCATTCCCGGCGAATGGCGGCTCTACGCGGTCGCAGGCTGACCCCGCGCTTGCGGCGATGAGTTCTCGCCCTCTGTGCAGTCGTATCGGTGACGCGAAAGGAGCCTCATGAATCTTTCACCGATCGTCTCCGAAACGGAGTGGCAGGCAGCGCACGACGCGTTCCTCGCCAAAGAGAAGGCCGCAACCCGGGCGCGGGACGCGCTCGCCGCCGAGCGGCGCCGCCTGCCACGAAAGCTCATCGACAAGGACTACGCGTTGGACGGGCGCGAGGGCAAGGCGAGCCTGCTCGACCTCTTCGAGGGGCGCAGCCAGCTGCTCCTCTACCACTTCATGTTCGGGCCGAACCACGAGGCCGGCTGCAACGGCTGCTCGATGTTCGTCGACCAGATCGGCCACCTCGCGCACCTGCACGCCCGCGACACGTCGTTTGCGCTCGTGTCCCGCGCCCCGATCGCGAAGATCGAGGGGTACCGGAAGCGGATGGGCTGGACGATTCCCTGGTACTCGTCCTTCGAGACCGACTTCAGCGTCGACTTCGGCGTCGGGCCCGAGACGCCGCAGGAGGGCGTCTACCAGGACGGCGAGAACTTCGGCCTCAGCGTCTTCGTTCGCGACGGCGACGACGTCTACCGCACGTACTTCACGACGCAGCGCGGCGTCGAGGCGCTCGGCAGCGTGTGGACCTTCCTCGACCTGACGCCGCTCGGCCGCCAGGAGGAATGGGAGGACTCACCTGACGGGTACCCGCAGACCAAGCCCTACGAATGGTGGCGGCGCCACGACGAGTACGAGGACTAGCGAGAGGCGCCGCGCGGCGCCTCTCGCGTCCAACGGTGTTAGCGGCGGCCGTGTGGCAGGAACACGACCACGTCGATCTGGATCGTGATCGGCTGCCCGGTTGCCGGGTCGGTGTCGGTGAACGTGCCGGAGCAGGTCAGCGTCGTCTTGCGGGGATGCGCCTGGTGCTTCCGGACGTGCGACTCGAAGACGACCTGGCCGTTCTCGGTGCCGACGATGTCCAGCCTGAGGGGCACGGCCGGCGCGTTGCTCGGCACCAGGTGTGCGGTCGAGAACCTGCCGTTGCCGGAGAGCGCCACGGAGACCTCGGAGCCGTCCGTGCACTGGAACGTCCCGGTGAACGAGTTCTTCCCGTGACCTGGTTTTGCCGACGCGCCCGCAGCGCTGAGCCCGATAACTGCGACCGCGAACAGAACAGCGAAAAGCGTTCGCTTCATTACTGGAATCCCTCCTTCGTGGTGAACCGCAGTCGAAAGGAACGGATCACCAAGTAGACGCGCGGGCTTGGGTGGCCTTGCGGTGTGCCGCTAAGCTCGCTCCGTGGTCGAACGGGTGCGGACATCGTTCAGCGACCGGCGCATCGCGGTCGTCGCCTCGCTGGCGATCCTGTCGCTCTTCGTGCTCGCGATGATCGTCGCCCGCGTCCTCTACACGCGGACGTTCGACCACGCCGGGATCGCCTGGAACCTGTTCCTCGCCTGGATCCCGTTCGTGCTCGCGCTCGTCGTCTACGCGCGGGCGCGCTGGATGTCCCGGCCGTCGCTCGTCGCACTCGGCGGCGTGTGGCTGCTGTTCTTTCCGAACGCGCCGTACATCGTCACCGACCTGAAGCACATCGGAGACGCCGGCCGCATCCCCGTGCTCTACGACGTCCTCTTCCTGTCCGCTGCCGCGTGGACGGGCCTCCTGCTCGGGCTCACCTCGCTCTTCCTCGTGCACGCGGTCGCGCGGCGAATGCTCGGCGCTGTGAGCGCGTGGGGCCTCGTGGTCGGCGTTCTCGCCGCCAGCTCGTTCGGGATCTACCTGGGCCGCGTCCAGCGCTGGAACTCGTGGGACGTCTTCATCCGCCCCGAAGCGCTGCTCGGCCAGATCGCCGAGGGCTTCCACGCCGCGCCGCTGGCGCTGACGGTCCTGCTCACGTCGTTCCTGCTGGCCAGCTACCTCGTCTTCTACTCACTGGCCCGGATGAGCGCGCTGATTCGCGACTGATGCGCACCGGCGGATGCTCGTGCGAAGCCGTTCGCTACCGGCTGACGGCGGATCCGCTCGTCACGCACTGCTGCCACTGCCTCAACTGCCAGCGCCAAACGGGGAGTGCCTTCGTCGTCAACCTGGTCATCGAGCCCGCGAGGTTCGATCTGCTCGCGGGCGAGCCGGAACCGGTGGACGTGCCTCGCGACGACGGGAGCAGTCAGCGCGTCTACCGCTGTCCGACCTGCAAGGTCGCGGTGTTCAGCGAGTACGGCGGGCCGGCGCTGCGGTTCGTCCGCGGCGGGACGCTCGACGACCCGGCGAGTATCAGCCCCGACGTCCATATCTACACCCGCTCGAAACTCCCCTGGGTCTCGCTGCCGGACTCCGTGCCCGCGTTCGAGGAGTTCTACGAGATCCCCGAGCTCTGGCCGCCGGCTAGCCTCGCGCGCTTCGAAGCCGCAATGGCCGCTGCCGCCGGCTCTTGAGGTCGGCGAGGATCGCTTTCGCAGCGTTCCGACCCGGGCCGCCGGTGATGCCGCCGCCGGGATGTGCGCCTGCCCCGCACAGGTAGAGGCCGCTGATGCCGCCGAGCCGGTAGCGCGCATGGCCGAGCAACGGGCGCCACGCGAAGAACTGGTCGAGCGCGTGCTCGCCGTGCATGGCGTGCCCGCCGGTCAGGCCGTAGTCGCGCTCGAGGTCCGCGGCGGTGGTGACGGTGTCACGAGAGACGATTCGCTTCGCCAGGCCCGGCGCGTGGGCCTCGAGCGTCTGGGCGGTGAGGTCGGCCACTTCCTCTCCGGTCGCGTCGTGCGGCGCGTACTGGAAGAGCACATTCACGTGCTTGGCGTCGGGTGTGATCGTCGCCTCGAGATACGGGTCCTCGGAGACCCGCCCGTACTTCGAAGCGTTGAAGGCTCGTTCCAGGTAATCGAGGCTCGGGGCGATCACGATTCGGCCCCGCAGGCGCTCGTCGTCGGGAACGCCTTCCACGGTGAAGGTCACCTTCGCCACCACGCCTTCGGCGCGAATGTTCTCCGCACGCCAGCCGAGCGTCGGGCCGACCTCGGCGGGGTCGAGAAGGCGCAAGAGGGTCTGCTTGGGGTCGGCGCTCGAGGCGACGATCCGGGCCTCGATCTCCTCGCCGCCCGCCAGGACGACTCCTAAGACGGAGCCGCGCTCGGTGCGGATGACCGAGACCTCGGCGTCGCACCGAACCGTCGCGCCGAGGCTCTGCGCTGCGGAACGAAGCGCGTCGGCCAGCGCGCCCGGCCCCCCGCGCGCGAAGACCGTCCGCCCTGCCGCGCCGCCGCCGGTGGCCGAGTCCCAGAGGAAGTTGAGCGCCGTGCCGGCCGACCGGGGGCCCATCGCCGAATAGCGGACGCCTCTCGCGCCGAGCAGCCCGCGGAGCGCCTCGCCCTCGACGGCCTCGCTCACGAGGTCGTCGACGGACATCGGCAGGGCTCGCAGCGTCTCGCGGATCTCCTCGCGGCCGAGCTGCCGCAGGCCGTTCAGCAGCGTGAAGCCGGTACCCGCGTCCGAGAGCGACAGCGCAGTCAGATCGGGCGGCTCCGCTGCCTGCATCCGGGCCACGAACCCCGCGAGCGAGCGGATCTTGCGGTCGAACGCGAGGAACGCCTCGGCGTCGCGCGGCCCGAGCCCCTTCGCGGTCTTCGCGGGGTCGCGCCACAACGTGACGCCGCTGGACGGGGCAAACGCCACCACCTCCGGCTCGATGATCTGGAAGCCGTGCGACTCCAGTCGGAGGTCCCGCGCGACACCGCCACGGAGGCCGCCGACGCCGTCTGCGGTCAGGAGCAGCCCGCCAACTCGTTCGCGGCGCTCCAACACGAGCGTCTGCAGCCCGGCCTTCGCGAGGTAGGCCGCCGTGACGAGGCCGTTGTGGCCGCCGCCGACGATGACCGCGTCGTACGTCACCGGAGCGAGCCCACGACCTGGAGCGCCGCCAGCCGCCCCGAGGCCCCCATGATCCCGCCGCCCGGATGCGTGGCCGAGCCGCACATCCAGAGGTTCCGCAAAGGCGTCTGGTAGCGCGCCCAGCCCGGCACGGGACGGTTGAAGAACAGCTGCTCCAGCGAGAGCTCGCCCTGGAAGATATTGCCCTCGGAGAGCCCGAACCGCTCCTCGATGTCCTTGGGCGTGAGCACCTGCTGGTGCAGGATCAGGTCGCGGATGTTCGGCGCGCGCTCCGCGATCGTGTCGATCACCGTCTCCCCGAACGCGTCGCGCCTGGCGTCGTCCCACTCGTCGCCGTCGGCCAGGTGGTAGGGCGCGTACTGGACGAAGCAGCTCATGACGTGCTTGCCCGCCGGCGCCATCGACGGGTCGACGAGCGTCGGGATGACCATGTCGATGTACGGGCGCCGGCTGAAGCTGCCGGCCTTCGCGTCGTCGTAGGCCAGCTCCATGTACTCGATGCTGGGGCTGAAGCTGATCGCTCCGCGCAGGTGCTCGCTGTCGCCGTTGAGGCACGTGAACTCGGGCAGCCCGTCCAGCGCGAGGTTCACCTTGCCGCTGGAGCCGCGGTACCGGTAGCGGCCGACCTCGTCGAGGAAGGCGGAATCGAGCAGGCCGGGCTCGGTCAGCTTCACGAACGTCTGGTGCGGGTCGAGGCTCGACAACGTCACGCGGCCCATCAGCTCCTCGCCCGAGGACGTGACGACGCCGGTCACCTCGTCGCCGCGCGTCAGCAGGCGCTCGACCGGTGCCTCGGTCCGGATCTCGACGCCGAGCTCCCGGGCCGCGTCCGCGATCGACTCGCTGACCGCGCCGGTCCCGCCGCGCGGGATGCCCCAGGCCCGCAGGACGCCGTCGATCTCGCCCATGTAGTGGTGCAGCAGGACGTATGCGGTGCCCGGCGAGCGGATCCCCTGAAAGGTGCCGATGATCCCCGAGGCGCTCATCGTCGCCTTGAGCGGATCGGTCTCGAACCACTGGTCGAGGAAGTCCGCGGCGCTCATCGTCATCAGCTGGATGAAGACCGCCTGCTGCTCGGCGGGGAGATCCTTGAAGTCGCGGCCGAGGCGCGCGACCGGAAGCCACTCGCGCGGACGGATGCGGCCCGGGTCGGGCGGCGTCATCGACAGGATCGGCTTGACGAACCTCGCCATCTCGACCATCAGGCGGCTGTAGTCCTCGTAGGCCTCCGCGTCGCTCAGCGACCAGCGCCGCAGCTCGCGCACCGTCCGGAAGTGGTCGTTCACGCGCCAGAGGTAGTCGTCTTCGAGCGGCGTGAACGTCCCGTCGAGCGGCAGGATCTCGAGGCCGTGCTTCGGCAGCTCGAGCTCGCGGACGATCTCCGGCCGGAGCAGCGAGACGACGTACGAGGCGACGCTGAAGCGGAAGCCGGGGAACACCTCCTCGGTCACCGCGGCGCCGCCGAGAACGTGGCGCCGTTCGAGCACGACGACCTTCAGGCCGGCCCGCGCGAGGTACGCCGCGGCCACCAGGCCGTTGTGCCCGCCGCCGATGACCACCGCATCGTAGGAGTTCGCGCTCGGCATAGCAGCGGACTATGCCCCAACCGGCCTCTGCGAGAATCGCTGCCCGTGTCCGTCGGAACCCCGTTCTATCCGCGCACCGCGCCGCTCAACAGCAAGCTGCAGTGGCGCGAGTGGTCCGGCTACCTCGCCGCGAGCGCCTACTACGACTCGCATGAGATCGAGTACAACGCGATCCGGGAGGCGGCCGCGCTCATCGACGTCTCGCCGCTCTACAAGTACCTCGTCTCCGGGCCGGACGCGACCCGGCTCGTCGACCGCGTGATCACGCGCGACGCGAACAAGCTCGCCCCCGGCCGCGTTTACTACACGTCCTGGTGCGACGAGGACGGTCGTGTCGTGGACGACGGGACCGTCGGGCACCTCGACGACGGGACGTACCGCTGGACGGCTGCCGATCCCTCGCTGCGCTGGTTCCGGCTGAACGCGCGTGGCCTGGACGTCGAGATCGAGGACGTGAGCGAGCGGCTGTCCGCCCTCGCGGTGCAGGGGCCGTTGAGCCGCGACGTGCTCGAAGTCGCCACCGAGGCGTCGTGGGGCGACCTCAAGTACTTCGGCCGGCGCGCCGCGGAGATCGGCGGCATTCCGGTGGACGTCTCCCGGACCGGCTACACCGGGGATCTCGGCTACGAGGTCTGGGTCGACAGCACCAAGGCGGTCGACGTCTGGGACGCGTTCATCCGCGCGGGCGGGCCGTACGGCGTCAGGCCGGCCGGGATGCTCGCGCTCGACGTCACGCGGATCGAGGCCGGGCTGATCCTCATCGAGGTCGACTTCGACTCGGTTCGGCGCGCGCTGATCCCGGAGCAGTCGTTCTCTCCGTTCGAGCTGGGAATCCTCGGCCGCTTCGTGGACTTCGAGAAGCAGGTGGAGTTCGTCGGCCGCCGAGCGCTCGAGCGGGAACAGGAGCGGGGCGGACCGCCGCGGAGGCTCGCCGGGCTCGAGCTCGACTGGGAGCCGCTGGAGGAGCTGTACCGGGCGAAGGGGCTGACCCCGACGCTGGAGATGGCGGCCTCGCGCACGCCCGTGCCGCTCTACGTGCGCGGCCGTCAGGTCGGCAAGGCGACCAGCACGACCTGGAGCCCGATCCTGAAGAAGGTCGTCGCGCTGGGGCTGGTCGGCGCAGACCACAGCGAGCCGGGCACGAGGATCGAAGTCGAGTGGACGGTGGAGGCGCGACGCAGCCGGACACCGGCGACGGTCGTCGAGCTCCCGTTCTTCAACCCGCCGCGCAAGACCGCGACGGTCGCCTGACCGGCCGCCCTAGAATCGCGCGAACCAACCTGGAGACGTCGAGGAGGGCAGCTATGGCGCACCACTACTCAGGACCCGATTTTTCGTTCCCGCACGGAGACGCCCGCGTCGACCACTGCGACCTGTTCGCCTTCCCGAGCCCGGAAGGATCCTCGCGGTCGATCGTGGCCATCGACGTGCACCCGTCGGTCGGCATCAACCCCGAGGGGCCGACCACGGCGGAGCCGTTCTCGCCCGATGCGCTCTACGAGCTCAAGGTCGACACGAACGGGGACGGCGTCGCCGACATCGCCTTTCGGATCAGCGTCGCGGAGTCGAACGGCGGGCAGTCGGCGACGGTTCGGCGCGTCGAAGGGGCGGACGCAGCCGAGGCCGGAGGCGCGGGCGAGGTCCTGGTCGCCGATGCGCCGGTGTCGACGGGCTCGGAGGCCCAGGTCTCGGAGGCTGGGGACTACCGGTTCTTCGCGGGCTGGCGGAGCGACCCGTTCTTCTTCGACGCAGGCGGCGCGCTCAACGAGTTCCAGTTCACCGGCGACGATTTCTTCGCCGACAAGGACGTCTGCAGCATCGTGCTGGAGCTGCCGAACGACGCGCTCGGCACGCAGGGCGAAGTCGCTCTCTGGCACCGGACACTGGTCTCCGACGGCGACGCAGGCTGGCTGCAGGTCGACCGCGGCGCGAGGCCCTCGCAGTCGGTCTTCTTCAGCCCGGGCGAGGAGAAGGCGCCGTACCTCGCCGGCGACCCTTCGACCGATGACCGCTTCGTGGACAGCTTCGCGCACGCCCTGGAGCATGTCGGCGGGTACGAGCCGGAGGAGGCGAAGCGTGTAGCGGGAACCCTGCTGCCCGACGTCCTGCCGTACGACCCGAGCCGTCCGGCCGCCTACCCCGAGAACGGGCGAGCGCTGACCGACGATGTCGCCGACCACTTCCTCACGGTCTTCACGAACGGGAAGGTGACCGGCGATGGCGTCGGTCCGCACGGGGACCTCCTGTCCGAGTTCCCGTACCTCGGACCGCCGCACGGCTCGTACGACCGCTAGCGCGTGACCTAGCCAAGAGCCTCGCGCGCCGCGGTCTCGAAGGGGACGAGTTCGCGGGGGAAGAGCCGCCGGATGGAGTCGTCCCGGACGAGCGTCGGGTTGCGGAGGCCCTCCACGAGCGGCCGTGCGACGCTCGCCTGCACCGGCGTCACGAGGTGCAGCCAGTAGGAGGACAGCCACGGGCTGAGGATCGGCACCTCGACGATGCGCGGCTTACGGCCCCGTAGGTCGCCGATGCGCTCGATCATCTCCCGGTAGGTGAGGACTTCCGGGCCGCCGAGGTCGAACGTTCTGGCGGTCGTCTCCGGGTGGCCGGCGACGTCCGCGAGGTAGCCGACGACATCCGCGAGCGCGATCGGCTGGGTCGGCATCGACACCCAGCGCGGCGCGATCATCACCGGTAGCCGATCGACCAGCGCAACGATCGTGTCGAAGCCGGCGCTGCCGCGTCCGACCACGACCGCCGCGCGCAGCGTCGTCACGGGGACGTCTCCTCCCGACAGGGCCGCGGCGGTCTCGGCCCTGCTCCGCAGGTGGGGCGAGAGGTTCGGGTCGTCGTCTCCAAGGCCGCCGAGGAAGACGATCTGGGAGACCTCCGCCCGGCTCGCTTCGCGGGCGACTGTTGCGGCGGCCTGCCTGTCGATCTCGCCGTAGCCGGCCGACCCGAGCGAGTGGACGAGGTAGTAGACGACCTCGACGCCGTCGAGCGCCCTTCGAATCGCCTCGCCGTCGGTCGCGTCTGCAGCCACTGCGCGCATCCCGGGCCCCGCCGGCGCGTCGCCCCTGCGCGAGACGGCCACGACCTCGTCCTCGCGTTCGGCGAGCACGGGGGAGAGCGCGCGGCCGATGAAGCCGGTCGCGCCGAGGACGGCCGCCCTCACGATGCCTCCTCGAGCAGCGAGCGGAAGTAGCGGCGGCTGACCGCCACGTGGAGCCGGCGCTGGATGCCGTAGAGCGCGCCGAGCCTGGGGACGAACCCCGTCACGGCGGCGCGCAGCTCGCCCGGCGTCTGGGAAAGGCAGATCGCTCCCGCAGCCTTGCGCGCCAGGAGGCCTCCCCGGATCGGGAAGCTGCACGAGGCCCGGCGGCCCTCGTGCTCTGGCTCGGCCGGCCCGAACCGCAGCAGGCAGGGCCCGCGGCCGGTCAGGCGTAGCTCGACGCCACGGCCGGTCTCACGCGGTCGCACGAGCCCGCGAGCACCGCGGGCTACCGCCGCCCAGTAGCGCTCTCCGAGCCTGCGCGCGCCGGCCTCGCTCTCGTCCACGATCGGGCGAGCGATGGTGACGCGCTGGTCGGACTCGATCGAGCCGTCAGGGCCGCGGCCCTGCAGCGAGCGCCAGCCCTCAAGCTCGCGCGGCAAGGAAGCGCTCCCGCGCGCCGACGAAGGTGCCGTTCGCGCTCACGCGGCGTCGCCCTGCACGAGCGCGGTGAGCCGGTCGGCCTCCTCGGCAGGGTCGCCGGGAAGGCGAAGGGCATCGATCCCTTCGCCTCCTTCGGCCGCGCCGGCGCCGCCGAGGCAGAGAGCATGAGCCACAGCGAGGGGGCGTAGCTCGTCCGCGTCGAACCGTTCGGCGCTCACCGCGCTCAGAACGACGAAGCGGGGGTTCGAGAAGCGCGCAGCCTCGGCGACGCTCGTGGCCGGGATGTCCGCACCGAGGAAGACGATGCGCCACCCGCGTGCCCGGAGCGCGAGCCCGAACGCGATCAGCCCCAGGTCGTGCCGCTCGCCGGGCGCGCACGCGAGCAGGACTGGCTCTCCGAGACCGCGGCCCCAGCCGCGCGCCAGCCCGAGCAGCCGGCCGCGTAGGAAGCTCGAGGCGAAGTGTTCCTCGGCGATCGAGGCGTCGCCCCTTCCCCAGCGGTCTCCGAGGTCGTGCAGGTAGGGGAGGACGACCTGGGAGAGGGTCGTGTCCAACGTCGCCGCTGCGAGCAGGCGGTCGAGGATCTCGTGGGCCTGCTGCTCGTCCAAGGACGAGAGC
>DATDFL010000186.1:0-7853 GCA_036522595.1 Gaiellaceae bacterium | reverse complement strand
GGACGAGCGCCGTCACGATCCCGCCGGCGAGCCCGCCCGCCGCGACGACCAGCGCGCGGAGACGCAGCTGCCGGCGCAGGCTCGCCGGCGCCAGGCCCTGGGCCTCCAGGTCGAAGAGGTCGGCCGCCTCGTCGCGGTGCTCCGCGACGACTCCGAGCCCGAGCCCCACCAGCGCGAGGACGAGCGCCGTCACGGCAGCGGCCTCGAGCATCGCGACCGCGGCCCGTGCGACGGGATCGCGCCGCAGGCGCCGCTCGAGCGCCGCGCGGGAAGCCACCGACAGAACGTCGAACGGCCGCCGGTGCAACCGCTCGGCGAGTCCCGGCCGCTTCGAGTCGATCCAGAGCTCGGTCGGAAAGCCGCTACCCGGCTGCGACGCGTTGAGCGCGGTGATCAGCGCATCACGGTCGGCCACGACGAAGTCGGTCGTGTCCGGCGATTCCGTGCTCGGGAACCGACGGGCGACCGCAACCGCCCTGAAGAGCAGCCCCTGACCGGCGACCTCGGCCCCGAAGACGCCGTCTCGGCCCGCGATCGCGCCCAGCCGAGGAGACACGACGGCCGGCAGCGCGTGGCCGTCGGTGGGCTGTTTCGGCCGCAGGAACGTGTCGGTTT
This sequence comes from Gaiellaceae bacterium, assembly GCA_036522595.1. Taxonomy (GTDB): domain Bacteria; phylum Actinomycetota; class Thermoleophilia; order Gaiellales; family Gaiellaceae; genus AC-32. The sequence goes on along the minus strand of DATDFL010000186.1, from coordinate 7,238 downwards.
GCGGGCTCAGCGCGAGCCCGAAGCGCACGCCGTCGCCTCGCGTGAGCCGCTGCACGCCCGAGGTTCCGACCCAGCCCGCGTAGTCGGTCACGGGAGCCGAGTCGGCGAGCGGCCGGCCGAAGAAGACGGTGCCGACCGCGGCTCCACCCTGGTCGCCGCCGTGCTCCAGCAGCCGCGGCGGCGGCACGAAGCGGAACGCGACGAGCGTCCCTCCACGCGCTTGCTTCGGGATCGTCCGCGCCAGTCGCTGGAGCCGGGAACCTTGCGTCTGGCCGAGGCCGAACTGAATGAAGGCTCCATTGCGGCGCACGATCGCCACAACGCCAATCTGCGTCCCGACGACGCGGACGGGCAGCGTGAGCTTCGTCGCGGAGGCCGGAAGCCGCGCCCCGCGCAGCCCGACCGGCCCATGCCAGGCCACCATGCGCGCAAGCCGCGCTGGAGAGTGCGAGGCGAAGTCGCTTCGCCAGCCGCCGATCCCGGCGAGCGTGGACGGGTCAAGGCCGAGCACCGCGATGTTCCCGTTCGCCGCGCCCTCGATGCTGCCGCCCTGGCGCGTGACCAGCTGCCCGCCCAGCGACCCGGCCAGCGCGGGCTTCACCGCCGCCCGCACCGGGATCAGCTTCGAGAAGTCCTCGCTGACGACGTAGTCCGCCGGAACGGCGAAGCCGGCCTGGTCACGCTGGCCCTGCACGAGCGTCCCGCGGTACGTCTCGGCAAAGAGCGCCAGCCCGACCGAGACGACCACGAAGCCGACCGCGACCGCCGCGTAGCCGGGCCTGCGCGCGAGGGCGAGCGAGGCCAGGCGCAAGGGCAGCGCAGTGCGCGGAACCGCGCGCTCCAAGAGGCCGAGGAGCGGCGGCAGGAGCCGGGCGACCGCGACCGCCGCGGCGAAGGCGACCAGCACCGGCAGGAGCAGCAGCACGACTCCCGTGCCGCTCCCGGAGACCAGCGAGCTCGTGTCGGCGGCACCGCGCGCGAGCGCCACCGCTACGGCGACCACGGCACCGATTGCGGCAACGTCGAGCGGTGTGAGCGCAAACCCGCCGAGCGAGACCGGCCGCACCGCCAGGGTCAGCGCGAGCACCGCGGTAGCGGCCGCCGCGAGCAGCAGTCCCTCGGCGATCCCGCCGGCCGACAGCACCGAGTGGCCGAGGATCGCTCCCACGGGCTCGCCGGCCCGCGACGCGACGAGAGCTGCGGCCGCGGCGCCCACCGCCCAGCCGATGAGCGTCCCGGCTACCGCCGGCACCGCCACCTCGCTGACCGTCTGAAGCCAGACCTGCCAGCTCCGTGCACCGCTCGCGGCCAGGCGCTGCCGGGAGGCCTCCGCGTCCGGCCGCAGCCGCGCACCCGCGAGCACCGCGAACGCGAGGAGCAAGGCGACCGCCTCGCCCCCGAGCAGGAGCAGGCGCCGGGAGACGACGCGCCCCGAGGAGGCAGCGGCATGGAGCTCGTCGATCGGCGCCTCGACATTGAAGGCGAAGACCTCAGCCTGAAGCGACGAGCGAATGTGCTCGATCCGCCCGGCCAGCGAATCGGCCGACCACGAGCGAACGACGCGCCGGTCGAGCGGCACCACCCAGCTGTAGGTGCGGTACGCGTCGCGCAGGTCCGGCCAGCGCGCGAGCCCGGCCACGCCGTTCGCCAGCACGAGCGGCGGCGGCTTGGGCCGGTGGTAGCGGGCGATCTGCTGCACGAACTGCGACTGGTGCAGGCCGAGCGACGGAACCGCGTCGCCGAAGAGCACGGGGGAAACGACGTCGCCCGTGCCGACGGGGACGAGCCGCAGGCCCGGCGAGTGCGGAATCCGCCCGCCCCCGCGCACCACCAGCACCTCGCAGCGGCGCAGGGTGCAGGGCCGCGGCAGGCGACCCGTGCGGAGCTTCACCCAGCGGCCGAGATCGTCGACGGCGCCGAGCGAAAGGAAGGCGCCGCCGAGCTGGCTCTCGCGGTAGAGCGACGTGGTCGCCGGAGGGCGATCCGTCACTGTGCGAAGCGTCCGGCGCACGTGGCCGTTCAGCGTCGAGTACGGCGCGGCCTGGCCGCCGACGCTGAACCACGTCACGTGGATCGAGCGCGAGGCGGGGTCGATCGCCTCGACCTGCTTGCCGGCGTCACGGTCCTGCGCGGCCAGCGCGCCGGCGATCACCGCCGCGAGCATCGCGGCCGACGCCGCAACGCCGAGCCCGACCAGCAGGAAGCGCCCACCGCGTCGCGCGAGCCGGGCACGCGTCAGCCAGAACACGAAGCCGACGCGCCGTAGGGTCGTCACTGCGCTAACGCTGCCAGCAGCGGCGACCGCCCGCCAACCGGGTTGCTTCCCCTATCGTTAAGCAGATCTGATGCTCGACGTCCGGCGCCTCCGAATGCTCCGAGAGCTCTCCCTTCACGGGACGATCCGCGCCACCGCAAGCTCGTTGTCGTTCACGCCGTCTGCGGTCTCGCAGCAGCTCAGCGCGCTCGAGCGCGACCTCGGCGTCGAACTGCTCGAACGGCGCGGCCGAAGCGTGCACCTGACCCCCGCAGCGCGCGTCCTCGTCGAGCGCACCGAGCACATCCTCGTCGAGCTCGCAGCGGCTGAAGCCGAGGCCAGAGCGGTTGCGACCGGGACGGAGCCGGCCCTGCGCGTTGCATCGTTCGCCAGCGCCGCGGCCACGATCGTCGCGGACGCGGTACGCGAAAACGGCCTCGATGTCCACATCCTCGACGCCGACCCGACGCTTGGCTTGGCGCGGCTGCGCGGCGGCGAGGTCGATCTCGCGATCCTCTGGGAGTACGACTTCGTCCCGATCGAGCCCGGTGCCGGAATCGAGCTCGTGACGCTGCTCGACGACCCGATCCAGGTCGTGCTGCCAACGTCGCATCCCGCAGCGGCCGAGCCGGCGGTGGAGCTGGCCGCGCTCGCGGACGAGGCATGGGTCGACTCGACCCCGCTCTCGTCCTGCCACCCGTTCCTGCGGCGAGCGTGCAACGCGGCCGGCTTCGAGCCGCGCGTCGCCGCCGAGACGAACGACCACCGGACGCTGCACCACCTCGTGGCCTCGGGAGTGGGCCTGGCGCTGATCCCGTTGCTCTCGCAGCTCGACCTGCCCGCCTCGTTGGTCGCTCGCGCGATCCGTCCGAGCCCGCCCAAGCGGAGGATCTACGCGGCGTTCCGAAGCGACTCGGCGGACGACCCGCACGTCCGCTTGCTGCTCGAACGGCTCGACGCAGCCGCCAGGACTCGTCCCGCCGCGCTCGACCTCGTGCGCGCGGGCAAATGAGCCGTCTGGCCTATTGACAGGCACCAGTCGGTCCCGCGAGGCTGGTGACCGTGAGCCGGACGCAGATCTTCATCTGGTGCGTGGCGCTGATCGTCCTCGAGGTCAACCACTTCAAGTGGATCTGGTGGACCTACTGGGAGTGCCGTAAGTGCCACGTGAAGAACAAAGACTGCGGCTGCAGCTCCAAGTGGTTGATGCTGCTCTAGCGGGCGCGCCCTAAGCGGCTTGCGAGCGGTGCTCGAGGATCACCTCGAGCAGCCGGCCCGAGTGCTGCACGTGCTCGTGGGCGAGCGCGCGGGCGCCGTCGGCGCTTCGGGCGGCGATCGCGTCCCGGATCGCGCGGTGCTGATGGACGTTCTGGCGGTAGAGGTCGTCGATCTCCGGGCCGCCCGGGCTCCAGCGGCTGAGGAACGTGCGGCGCGCGCTCTTCGCGATCCGCTCCACCAAGGGCACGTCTGCCGCTTCGTAGATCACGTCGTGGAAGCGGTAGTTCGCGCGCACCCAGTCGCCGGTCAGGCGCGTGCGCTCCGCCTCGCTGCGGCTTCGATCCAGAAGTTCCTCGGTCAGCTCCGCGAAGCGCTCCTCGGCGGCCGCCAGCGCTTCGAGCGCGGCCTTCGTCATCCGCGGCGTCGCCAGCCCCGTGACGAGCGCCTCCAGCTCGGCCCGCACCATGAACGCCTGCCGCAGCTCGTCCCGCGCGATCGTCCGCACGCGCACGCCCCGGTTCGGCACGAACGAGACCAGACCCGTCGCCGCAAGTCGCCGCAGCGCCTCGCGCACCGGCGTGCGGCTGACCTCGAACTGCGTCGAGAGCTGCTCCTGGCGCAGGACGCTGCCGGGCGCGATCTCGCCCGAGATGATCGCGTCCTCGAGCGCGAGCGCGATCTCGTCGGCCTTGGTGCCGCCTTCCTCGGGTCCGATCAGCTCCGAAATTGGGCGGCCTCCGTGGATCCCTCGAGCGCGAGCGTGGAGCTCTCGCCCAGGGCCTTCATCACGGCGTCGAAGTAGCCGGCGCCGACCTCGCGCTGGTGCCTGGTCGCCGTGTAGCCGTGCTCCTCGGCCGCGAACTCGCTTTCCTGCAGGCGGACGTACGCGCTCATGCCTTCGGCCGCATAGCCGCGCGCGAGCTCGAACATCGCGGCGTTCAGCGAGTGGAACCCGGCCAGCGTGACGAACTGGAAGCGGTAGCCGAGTTCTGCGAGCTCCTCCTGGAATCGCGCGATCTCCGCGTCCTCGAGGTGGCGCCGCCAGTTGAACGACGGCGAGCAGTTGTACGCGAGCAGCTTGCCCGGGAACTCCTCGTGGATTGCCTGCGCGAACTCGCGCGCCTCGCCCATGTCCGGGGTCGACGTCTCGAACCAGATGAGGTCGGCGTACGGCGCCGCCGCCCGGCCGCGCGCGATGCAGGCGTCAAGTCCCTCGCGCACGCGGAAAAAGCCCTCCGCAGTCCGCTCGCCGGTCAGGAACGGCTCGTCCGCCGGATCCGCGTCGCTGGTGAGCAGGGTCGCGCTCAATGCGTCGGTGCGCGCCACCAGCACCGTCGGCACGCCGCACACGTCGGCCGCGAGCCGCGCCGCCGCGAGCACCTTCAGGAACTGCCCGGTCGGAATGAGGACCTTCCCACCGAGGTGGCCGCACTTCTTCGCCGACGAGAGCTGATCCTCGAAGTGCACGCCTGCCGCTCCCGCCTCGATGAACGCCTTCATCACCTCGAACGCGTTCAGCGGCCCCCCGAAGCCGGCCTCCGCGTCGGCGACGATGGGTGCGAGCCAGTACGTCTCGGTGTCACCCTCGGCCGCGTGGATCTGGTCGGCCCGCAGCAACGCGTTGTTCAGGCGCCGCACGAGCGCCGGCCCGCTGTTGGACGGGTAGAGGCTCTGATCGGGATACGTGTGCCCGGCGAGGTTTGCGTCGGCCGCGACCTGCCAGCCGCTCAGGTAGATCGCCTTCAGCCCCGCCTTGACCATCTGGACGGCCTGCCCGCCGGTGAGCGCGCCGAGGCTCGGAACGTACGGTTCGCTTTCCAAGAGCTTGCGCAGCCGTTCGGCGCCCAGCCGAGCCAGCGTGTGCTCGACGTGCACCGTGCCGCGCAGGCGCTCCACGTCCTCGCGCGTGTAGGGCCGCAGGATTCCGTTGTCCATTTCAGTCCTCCAGGTAGTCGTAGGCCGGCAGGGTCAGAAACTCGATGAACTCGTCGCCGAGTGCGACCTGCTCGAAGATCGCGCGCGCGTCGTCCGCGCGGCTCTTGGCGTAGATCTCGTCGCCGAAGGTGTCGCGCAGGCTCTGCAGCTCCTCGTCGATCACCTCGCGGACGCGGTCGCGCTCGAAGCGGCCGTGGCGGATCCACTGCCAGACCTGCGAGCGCGCGATCTCGGCGGTCGCCGCGTCCTCCATCAGGTTGTAGATCGCAGCCGCGCCGGTCCCGCGGAGCCACGACGAGAGGTACTGGATTCCGACGCTGACGTCGTTGCGAAGTCCGTCCTCGGTGACCTCGCCGGGAGTGGCGGCGACATCGAGCAGCTCGGTGGGGCTGACCTCGACCTCGGGCCGCTGCCGGTCGAGCTGGTTGGGCTTGTCGAACTCCGCGAGCGCGACCTCGACGAGATCGGGGTGCGCGACCCAGGTGCCGTCGAACCCGTCGCCCGACTCGCGCTGCTTGTCGTCGCGCACCTTCGCGATCGCCTTCTCGTTCAGCTCCGCGTCCTTGCGGCTCGGGATGAAGGCGGCCATCCCGCCCATCGCGTGGGCGCCGCGCCGGTGGCAGGTCTTGACCAGCAGCTCGGTGTAGGCGCGCATGAACGGCGCCGTCATGGTCACGCTGTTCCGGTCCGGCAGCACGAACTCCGGCCGCTCGCGGAACTTCTTGATGGCGCTGAACATGTAGTCCCAGCGGCCCGCATTCAGGCCTGCCGAGTGCTCGCGCAGCTCCCAGAGGATTTCGTCCATCTCGAACGCGGCGAGGATCGTCTCGATGAGCACTGTCGTGCGGATCGACCCGCGGTCGAGCCCGAGCGTGTCCTCGGCGTGCGTGAAGACGTCGTTCCAGAGCCGCGCCTCGAGGTGGCTCTCGAGCTTCGGCACGTAGAACCACGGGCCGGCGCCGCGCTCGAGCAGCCGCTTGCCGTTGTGGAAGGCGAAGAGGCCGAAGTCGAACAGGCTCCCGCTCACCGGCTCGCCGTCGACGAGGAAGTGCCGCTCCGGCAGGTGCCAGCCGCGCGGGCGAACGAGCAGCGTCGCCGTCTCGTCGTTCAGGCGGTAGGTCTTGTCCGGGGTCTCGAGCTCGATCGTCCGCTCGATCGCGTCGGTGAGGTTCGCCTGGCCCTCGACCAGGTTCGCCCAGGTCGGCGAGTTCGCATCCTCGAAGTCGGCCATGAACATCTTCGCGCCGGAGTTGAGGGCGTTGATCACCATCTTCCGGTCGGTCGGTCCGGTGATCTCGACGCGGCGGTCGAGCAGCCCCGGCGGTTCCGGGGCGATCGTCCAGTCGCCCTCGCGGATCTCGCGCGTTTCCGGGAGGAATTCCGGGAGCTCGCCGGCGTCGATGCGGCGTTGTCGCTCCACGCGCGCCTGGAGCAGCTCGCGCCGCCGCGACCCGAAGCGGCGCTCGAGCCCGGCGACGAACTCGATCGCCTCGGGAGTCAGGACCTCGTCCTGGCGCGGTGCAGCGACCGCCGCGATCTCGGCTCCGGCTACCGATGCCACGAAGCTATTCCGCGCCGTGGTCGCGCTCGCAGAAATCGGGGCACGTGCAAGGTGCCGATTCCGCAGCGGTGACGACGTAGCGCATCCGCATCTCGCGCCGAGCGGGGCGAGGCCGGTTGGAGTGGCTGTTTCCGTTGAATCGAACGCGATCGCGAAGCCGCAGAAGCAAACGGGTCATCGGGCGATTCTCCCAAATTTCGGATCCGAAGTCGAGTACACCTAGCCTATCTCCCGCCATTTGGCTAGGGAAACATCGCATTTTGGATCCAA
>DATDFL010000185.1:0-2452 GCA_036522595.1 Gaiellaceae bacterium | reverse complement strand
GGAGGCGGAGGCGGAGGCGGAGGCGGAGGCGGAGGCGAGCCCAGCACGGTGCCCGTCGGCGCCGACCACGCATACCCGTAGCCGTACGCGTTCTGTGCCTTCACCCGCACGCAGACCCGATCGCCCAGGTCACGGCTCGTGAGCGAATAGTTCTGGCTCGTGCCGTGCCTGGAAACGGCCACGCAGTTCGCGCCCTGGGCGTCGCAGTCGTACCACTGGTACCGGAAGCGGCTCGGGTTGCCCGACCAGGTGCCGTTCGTCGTGCTGAGCCGCTGGCCGACGTACGGCGATCCGGAGACCGCAGGAGCCACGATGTTCACGGGCACCTGCGCGGAGCCGTCGGCCTGCGACGCGACCTGCTGCGTCGCCTGCGAGCGGGCCGCGCCGGTACCGAAGTCGTTCGTGGCGTTGACGACGACGCGCATCCGGTGACCGATGTCGCGCTGCTTCAAAACCAGGGTCCGGCCGGTGGCACCGCGAACCCGGGCGCAGTCGCCGCCCCAGGAGGCACAGCCGTACCACTGGTAGCGGAACCTGGCAGGGCTGCCTCTCCAGGAGCCCTTCGACGCCGTCAGCCGCTGGCCGACGACGACGAAGCCGGAGACAGCCGGCCGGCCGGCGTTCACGGGCCGGTGGCCCGGGCTCAGATAGCGCGCGGACGCGGTTCCGAGCGGGAGAAGGAGTACGAATGCTGCAACAAGACCTGGGACGATTCGGCGTCGGTTCACGGGAGGTGCCTCCGATGCACTCGGGGCGGGGCCGCGTCGCCACTGATCAGGATGACCCGGGCATGATCGGCCGCTTACGGGGCGGACGCCGATCCCCCTAAAGAGGGATCGCCGCGCTTATCGTCTTCAGGCGGCTAGCGGTAGGCCCAGGGCAGTTTCCGGATCACCTGAGCCGGATTGCCCTCGACGTACGTGTGCGGCGGGACGTCCTTGAGCACGACCGCGCCGGCCGCGACCACCGCTCCCTCGCCGATCGTCACGCCCGGGACGATGACCGCGCCGAGCCGAACCCAGGCGCCGTCGCCGATCGTCACGGGCAGGGCCTGGAAGTCGCCGATCCGCGACGACCCCGGGCCGATCTTGTGAGACCCCGTGTAGATCAGGACATGCGGGGCGATCGCGACGTTCTTGCCGATCGTGACCTCGCCGTCGAGGTTGATCGTGACGTTGTCCGCGATCGTCACCCCGGGGCCGATCTTGAGCTTGGAGTAGAAGCCCGGCGCCGCGCTGCCGAGCCGCAGCTTGCCCATCAGGAACGCCGCCTTGTCGACGTCGAAGCCGGCCCAGCGGTAGAGCCGGCTGCGGATGGCGCCGCTGGCGACGTCCGGCAGGAGCGAGCTGAGCACGTTCGCGAGGTGGTAGCGGAAGTGCAGTCCGCGCTTCATGAGGCCCGCGTAGTGCGCCAGGCTGGCGAACGCGCCGCGCCGCTGCGGCTGCACGGGCAATTCGGCGAGCTCTGCCCGCCCGAGCGGTTCCTCGTGGTGCTCCTCGACTCCCGTTGTCATAGCCTCCCCGGGCTACATCGTGCCTGCGCTCCGCAGAGCCGTCACCACACCTTAGTCCAGGTTTTTTCGGATCGGTTTTCGGCCGCTTACGGGCCGGCGCCGCCGTAGATCAGCGACTGAAGCGAGCGCGGGGTTCCTTCGGCGAGACCGTCTGCGCAGATGTTGCCGTGGTGGAAATCGGCAGCGGCATCCCAGACGAACGACCCCATCAGGCCGGCCTGGGCCGCATAGCTTGCGAATTGGGCGCAGCCACCCGGCGGCTGCGGGTGCTCGTCGACGTCGACGCCGACGACGAATTTCTCCGCCGGCAGCCCCTGATCGATCGTGTCGGCCACGTCGGCCTGCATCGTCGCCAGGTCGTCCCCGAAGGTCATCAGGTTGAACTGCTCGATGTTGCCGGCGCTTGGTGCCCACCATTCGCCGCCCCAGTTCGTGATCACGTCGGCAGAGACGTCCAACCCCACGGCATGAGCGGCGCTCGCGATTGCGTTGACGCAGGTGGTCATCGCCGCGTTCGGAGGCCCGTGGCTGAAGAAGTACTCGTCCTCGATGTCGAGGTCGACGCCGTCGAAGCCGTTCGAGGTCGCGAAGTTGATGTAGTTCTGGACGAACTGCGCCCGGTTCGTGTCGTTGCAGGCAGCAGGCCAGTGGTTGTTGCCCGCGCCGCCGATGGCGATGATCGCCTTGATGCCTGGGTGGGCGTGGACCGTCGCGACCCAGGCGGGCACGTCGATCTCCGCGATGTTGCTGTCGTCGAGCCCCGGGCCGTTCTCGGTCGCCAGGTTGAACAGGATCAGCTGGTTGAAGTCGTTCCACGGCAGGCTCGCGGGAGGAACGGGAGCCCAGCCGAGGTCCTCGTCCAGAACGACGCCTCCTGAAGGCGGCGGTGGGGGTGGCGGCGGTGGCGGCGGCGGCGGTGGCGGCGGCGGAGGGGGTGGG
>DATDFL010000184.1:0-4073 GCA_036522595.1 Gaiellaceae bacterium | reverse complement strand
CGAGTAGAAGCTCGTCGGGATGCCGTGCGTGGGCCAGCTCTCGTCGACGCGCCGTTCCTTCGGCCCCGGTGAGTAGGCGCCGACCGAGGACGCGTAGACCAGAGACGGGACGCCGGCCTCGGCGACCGCCCGGAAGACGCGCGACGAGCCGTGCACGTTCGCCAGCCAGACCCGGTTGAGATCGCGCGAGGGCTGGATCAGCCAGGCCAGGTGGACGACGCAGTCGGCTCCGCGGAAGTGGGGGACGAGGTCGGAGCGCGTGACGTCCGCCTGCGCCCACTCGACCTTCGGCAGCTCCAGCCGGGGCCGCCGCCGGGCGAGGCCCAGCACGGACTCGACCGCAGGCTCCTCCACGAGCGCCTCGAGCAGGCTCGTGCCGACGTTGCCCGTGGCACCAACCACGACCACGCGCATCAGCCGCTCACCTCCAGTTCGTCCACCAGCGTCAGGAAGGCCTTCGCGTACGGCGATCCCTCCGTCCGGGCGCGCACCTCGTCCCAGTCGATCTGCTCGCGGACGGCGCGCGAGATCTCGAGCAGGCTCTCGTAGTCGAGCGAGTGTTCCTTGAGCGCGAGCAGCTTGGTCACGAGCACATCCTCGGGCCGCAGTACCCGCATCCGGACCGCGTACACCTCGGTCTCCTGAGCGCCTTCGATGAACGCGTCGTCGACCGTGACGCCGGTCGGGTCGAAGATCAGGTCGACGAGCACGTGGTCGTCCCACGCCTTGTAAAGCCAGCCTTCGGGCGGCTTCTCGGGGCGGAACCCGGCCGCGGCGAGCGCCTGCAGCGCGCGCTCGGCGTCGTCCGGCTTGACGAAGTAGTCGAGGTCGTGCTCGGTCTCCGGGCCGCCGCGCGCCCAGATCGCGACGCCTCCGCCGAGAACGAAAGGCACGCCGGCGTCGCGCAGCGCCGCGGACGAACGCTTCAGGGTCTCCAGAAGCTGCTCGAACGTCGTCTCCGCCTGTCCCATCGCCAGGGCGTACCCCGCAGGCCCGGGCCTCAATCGGTTGAATTCCGCCAGTGGCCAGGCCGATCCGCTTTGCAGCCGCAGGCGACATCCACGCCCACGACGAGAACCGGGACGAGGTCGCGCGAGCCTTCCGCGAGGTCGACGGCACCGTCGATCTCGTCCTGCTCGCCGGCGACCTGACCACCTACGGCGAGCCCGAGCAGGCAGCGCTGCTGGCCGAGATCTGCCGCCCGCTCGAGGTGCCGGTCTACGCGGTGCTGGGCAATCACGACTGGCACTGCAACCAGGTGCCGGAGATCGTCGCGCTGCTCTCGGGCGCGGGCGTGCGCGTGCTCGACCGGAGCTGGGCGATCGAGGAAGTCGACGGCACCTCGGTCGGCATCGTCGGCGTGAAGGGCTTCGTCGGCGGCTTCCCCGACTCGCAGCTGCCCGACTTCGGCGAACCGCTCCTCCGGCAGGTCTACCGCGAGACGAGCGACGAGGTCGACGCGCTCTCGGCCGGGCTCGAGGCCGTGGCCGGAAGCGACTGCCGGATCGTGCTCCTGCACTACTCGCCGACGGTCTCGACCCTCGAGGGCGAGCCGCGCGGGATCTGGCCCTTCCTCGGCACCGACCGGCTGGCGGAGCCGATCGCCGAGCACAAGCCCGACGTCGTGCTGCACGGCCACACGCACGCGGGCACGTTCGAGGGCTCGGTCGGCAGCGTCCCGGTGTTCAACGTCGCCGTGCCCGTGCTCGGCCGCGACTTCTTCGTCTTCGAGCTCGACGGCGCCGGGGTGAAGCCTGAATGAGCACGACGCTGGCGCCGGTCGAGGTCGAGCAGCCGCGCCAGGAGGAGGACGTCGAGCAGGACCGGCCCTGGATCGTGATCGTCTGGAACGACCCGATCAACCTGATGTCCTACGTGACGCTCGTCTTCCAGAAGCTGTTCGGCTACTCGCGGGCGAAGGCGACGAAGCTGATGCTGCAGGTGCACAACGACGGCAAGGCGGTCGTCTCCGGCGGGACACGCGAGAAGGCCGAGCACGACGTCGCCCGCCTCCACGCGCACGGCCTCTGGGCGACGATGCGGCAGGATTGAGCCATGAGCCGGCGCACGCGGAACACGATCGTCGTCCTCATCCTCTTCGCCGCGTACTGCGTCTTCGTCATCGTCCGAGCGATCACGGCGAAGGGCCACGGCTCGAGCTTCTGGACCCAGATCGGCGTGATCGTCGTCCTCGCGGTCGCGGCGCTCCTGCTCTCGCGTTGGATCCACCGCCGCAACCGTGCTCGACCGAACGCCTGACGGCGGCGTTCAGCTGCGGTTCTCGCCGGAGGAGCGGGCGCTCCTGGCCGCGGTGGCCTCGGATCTCCGGGCCCAGCTCGAGGACGAGTTCGACGACCCGTCGTTCCGGCGGTTGTTCCCGCCTGCCTACGACGACGCCGAGCACGAGAAGGCCTATCGAGATCTCGCGGGCGACGAGCTCCTCGACGGCCGGCGGGAGGCGCTCGAGCTGCTCGCCGCGACGGCCCGCAACGATTACCTCAGCCCCGAGGAGGCCGACGCCTGGCTCCGAGCGCTGAATGATCTGCGGCTCGTACTCGGCACCCGGCTCGACGTTCAGGAGGACACGCTGATCGACCGGCCGCAGAGCCCGGAGCTCGCGCTCTACGGCTACCTCTCCTGGGTTCAGGAGCAGCTCGTGGCGGCGCTAACGCCTGCCGAACGTGATTCCTGACCCCGCGAGCACGCGGCCGACGAAGTCGCGCTTGCCCGCGAGATAGGCCTCGATGTCCTCTGAGTGCTTCTCGGCGAGCCCCAGTTTCAGCGCTGCGTACTCCGCGACGAGCGCGGGATCCCTACGCAGGGAGTCGCGGAAGGCCAGCCGCTCGTTCCAGAGATCGCTCCCGGGCTCGGTGAGGTGCAGGCCGAAGCCCGGCTTCGAGAAGTGGTGCGCGATTCCCGGCCGGTGCGGCGTGTGCTCCCAGCCGGCGGCGAGCATCGGGTCGTAGGCGGCGCGCGCCTTCTCGAAGTCGCCGATGCCGGCCATCATGTCGACGATCGGCTTCGCGGCCAGGCCCGGCACGGAGGTCGCGCCGATGTGGTGGATCCCGCCCTCGAGCCACGGCTCCAGCACATGCTCGAGCTGCGCGCGCTCGGCCTCGAACCGGCGCGGCCACTGCGGGTCGTACGGAACGACCCGGATCAAGGCGCGGCGGAGCCCTTCGGGGTGATGCCGTTGATCTCCCGCGTGTCGAGCTCGTCGCCGTTCGCGCTGAGCATCGTGAGCGTCGTCGGCAAATGGCCCGCTTGCCAGTGCCGCTCAGGAACGCCGTAGACGAAGAACGCGGTGTCGACCGGCTTGCCGACCCAGACGAGCGGCACCGACTGGCGCTCGCCGTCCTGGTACCGCAGCAGGAGCGAGTCGGCCTTCCCGTTGGTCGTCTCGCCCGAGAGGACGACCGGGCCTGCCAGGATCTCGCCGTCGGGGGCGACGCGTCCGCAGAGGCAGACCTCGACGCTGAGCCGGTCGTAGCGGAACCCGCCCTGGTAGCACGAGCCGGCGCTCGTGCAGAAGCCGCCGCTCTTGGTCGGCGCGACCCAGAGCGTCAGGGTCGTGTCGGGCGTCACGCGCGCGTCCAGGACCTTGATCGCCCGGCCTGCCTCGACATGGGCCCTGAACTGGGGACCGTTCCACTGGGCGAACGACTGCACGACCTCTTGCGGCGGCGGCCCGCCGCGGTCGAAGAGCCGGACGATCTGCCCGCGGAGGCCGGTCGCCGGAGAGACGATCACCACGGCACACGCCACGACGGCAGCGATGGCAATCGGCACCCGCCGCCGGTGGCGCTTCTCGGTCCTCGCGCGCGCGACGACCTCGGCCCAGCTCTGGTCGTCGACTGCGTCCGCGAGGGGTGCGAAGCGTGCAGACAGCTCGCTCTCGGTCATCGGACTGCTCCTTCCGTCTCGAGTACGGCGCGCAGCTGTGCGTGCGCCTGTGCCAGGGCTGCCGCGACCGTTCCCTCGCTGACCTCGCAGGCCGCCGCGATCTCGGCGTACGAGAAGTCTCCGAAGTACCGGAGGAAGACGATCAGCCGGCGGCGTGGGGGCAGCGTGCG